>JAJZIE010000265.1 GCA_021810725.1 Bacillota bacterium
CTGCAACCTGTGCAAACTGTGGACAACTCTGTGGATAGGCCTAGATCGCGCTGTTTCGCAGCCTAGCCGATGTGGACTGTTCCACGGCGCACACATGCATGTCTGCATAGCGTACCCCAGGCGGTATCCTCGAGTTCTCGCCCCGGTCTTTGCCCGGTTCTTCTCGCCCACCTCTGTCCGTCCCCCGGAACCGTCGGCGCGCCCGTCTGGCGCTCCCCGCGCCCCTCTGTCCCGACGCGGGCCACCTCCTGTCCCGTGGCCTGCATCGCAATCTTTGCCGCGCAAACGTAGGCGCCCGTCCCTGTCGGACGGGCGCCTGTCCATAAGTTCGGATTCCAGGGAGTTCCCGGTCAGGCCTGCGCGCGCTCGCGTTCGAAGCATTCGCGGCAGTACACCGGACGGTCCAGCCGGGGCTTGAACGGCACCTGCGTCTCAGCGCCGCACGAGGCGCACACCACGGTGTGCAACTCGCGGGCCGCGCCTACCTCCTGCCGCTTCTTGGAGCGGCATTCGCGACAACGCGTAGGTTCATGCTGGAAGCCCTTCTCCGCGAAGAACTCCTGCTCGCCCACCGAGAACAGGAACTCCGCACCGCAGTCCCGGCACTTGATGACCTTGTCCTCCAACGGGATTCCCTCCCCGGGCCCGGGAATGTGCACCCAGCATATCCGATGCTTGCCAACGCGTCAATGGGACACGCCTTGGCCGCCGCAACGGCCCCCGCTCAGCGTTCCAGCCTCTTCTGGCGCTTGTCCTCATACATCGCGCGGTCGGCGGCGTCGATCAGTCCGCGGGGGTCGTGCGTTCCGCCCTCGTCGCAGGCGACACCGCAGCTGAAGCTGAGATCCCGCACGGCCGTCGCCACCTCAAAGCCCGTCAGGAAGCTGTACGCCTCCACCTCGGCGCGCAGGCGCGCGGCCACCTCCTCGGCGCGGGTCTGGTCGGCGTCTGCGAGCAGCAGCACGAACTCGTCGCCCGCGTAGCGCGCGGCGACGTCCCCTTGGCGCGTGTGGCCGCTGAGAAGGTTGGCGAACTCCCTGAGCACCTCGTCACCCGCCAGATGCCCGAGCCTGTCGTTGTACTGCTTGAAGCCGTCGAGATCGATGTAGACGAGGGCGAGCCGGGTTCCCTCTCGCCGGTTGCGCGAGAGACCCTCCTCCAGCCTTGCGATCAGGTAGCGGTAGTTGTAGAGACCGGGGAGGCGCGGATCGGTGGCGGCCAGCCGTTCGGTCTCCCGGAGCAGGGTCTCCTTGTCGCACGCGATCATGGCAAGGTGGCGCGCCGCGTCGAACAGGCGCCGGTCCTCGTCGCCCACCTGCAGTTCGTACGGCCAGGCGAACGCCACCACGCCGCAGAGCCCGCGCGACGTCGTGATGGGCAAGACGATACCGCCCCCCGCCCCGGGGGCCAGCACCCTCATGGCCTCCTCTTCACTCAGCACCAGCGTCCGACCGCCAGCGGCGGCCATGTCCTCGCCCTCCCCGAACGGAACGAAGCCGCTTCCCGGCAAGGTCTGCAGGCGTCCGCGGGCATCCACCAGACCCGCGTAGCAGAGCGAATTCTGGAAGACCATGCCGAGGCGGTCGCGCAAGGCGGTGAGGATGTCCTCGACGCCGCCGGCGCTCGCGAACATCTGGTAGAAGCCGTTGAGCAGTTCTAGGTTGCGGTTGCGCTGCCGCAGATCCATCTGCAGATGCAATGCGTAGCCCACCAGCACAAGTGGCGTCGCGATCGCGAAGATGCCTACCCAGGCGTACTCGTGGAACGCCACCACGACGCCCATGCCAAGCGGCAGAGTGACCAGGGAGGCGAACAGGTCCAGACCGAGCCCATCCAGGACCGCGGCCTGCCAGTTGAAGTGCGCGAGCAGGAAGTACGTGTCGACCAGCAAGTGGTTGAGCGCGAGAAAGATCAGGAAGAAGACGACCAGCGCACCGACCTGCAGGTCAAGCTCCGAGAAGACCAGCGGAAAAACATGTTGGCCGAGGTAGCCCGCCGCGAGCACGGCGAGCGCATACTGGCCGCCGTTGAACAGCCAGACCCGCACCGGCCGGCGCCGGATCGCCGATGCGATGAGCACGCTGACCGCCAGGGCTGCTGCGGCTCCTTGCGGGCCGGTCAATACAGCCGCGGGGATCAGGAATGCCGCCTCGATCGACACCGTCCCAGCCCGCAGGTTGGCAGGCCAGATCTCGGCCAGAACACCGTACGCCGCGAACGCGGCGACGGCCAGCGGAATGGTGGGCGGATGGAGAAAGAGCGCCACGAGCAGCCAGAGCCAGCCTGCGGAGCCGACGATCCAGGCATAGGCGTGCTCTCGCCGCAACAGCCCTCACTCCGTTGACGATGCCAAGGTGGGGACGCCCGGCGTCGGAGGTTGCCGGGTCCGGCCCGCCCGTTCGCCGGTAGTGAACCTCACCAGGAAACTTGGGCTGGCTTGATCATATTTTGCCATGTTTGGTCGATCCGTGTCGAGGCGCGCCTCCGGTCAGAAGCCCGCCTCCTGCAGCACCGCGCGCACGGGTCGCCCGTCGTCGAGGCGCACCAGGACCGCGGCCGACATGCCCGCGTCCTCGAGTGCCTGGTCGAGATCGCCTTCCAGGGGGAGGACGCCGTCGCTTTCGAGCGCGAACTCCCGCACGAGACGCAGGCTGTCGTCCCTGGACTCGCGCACCAGCACGTGCACGACGCACCCGGCCGCCGTGACCTGCCGGAGTACGCCCTCGATCTCCTCGGCGCGATCCCGCACCAGAAGCAATACCGGCAGGTCGCGCTGCTTGGTCGGCCAGACGGTCCAGACCAGAAGCAGCACACCGATCGCCAGCCCGAACCAGATCACCGCCCACCGCCTCCTTTGCCGCCCAATACCCTATGGCGAGGCGGCCGGGGCGGTGAAACTCAACGCTCGGTCGGAAGGCGGAGGCGCGCCCTCAGGTCGGCGACCTTGTTGAACTTCTCCCAGGGGAGATTGAGGTCTGGGCGGCCAAAGTGACCATAGGCCGCCACCTGGCGGTAGATCGGCCGCCGCAGGTCCAAGTTGCGGATGATCGCCGCCGGTCTCAGATCGAAGACCTCCTGCACCGCGGCGGCGATCTCCTGGTCGGAGACGGCGCCCGTGCCGAAGGTGTCCACACGCACTGCGAGCGGATGGGCCACGCCGATCGCGTAGCTGAGCTGAATCTCGCAGCGCCTGGCAAGGCCCGCTGCCACGACGTTCTTCGCAACCCACCTGGCCGCGTAGCTGGCCGAGCGGTCCACCTTGGAGGGGTCCTTGCCCGAGAACGCTCCGCCGCCGTGCCGCGCCATGCCACCGTACGTGTCGACGATGATCTTGCGGCCCGTGAGGCCCGAGTCGGCCGCGGGGCCTCCGTAGACAAAACGGCCGCTCGGGTTGACGAGGTAGCGGGTCTCGCTGTCGCGCAGGTCCGCCGGCACCACCGCGTCGATCACCATTTCGCGGATCGAGGCCGCCAGGGTCTCGTTCGAGACGTCGTCGGCGTGC
>JAJZIE010000266.1 GCA_021810725.1 Bacillota bacterium
TACGTGGTGGCCACTGCCACATCTCTCGTCGTGCTGTTGATCCAGTTGTGGGCGGGGATGTCCGTCCACATTTCGTGCATAGCCTCTAAGGCGTCTGCCACCTCCGTTTCTCTCGATCAACCAGTGCGAAATGGGGACAAGGTGCATCTGAACATCGTACCGATCGGTGGGTTGTAGGAGCCCCTCTCTCCAGGCCCATGCGAGCATCCGAGCACAGGCGAACTTGGCGACATGGCAACCTTTCTGGCAGGAAATGCCCGAGACTCGCAGGATGACGCAGGAAGTACGCCTCGGGAAACCGCGTCGAAAAGGCATTCCCGGGACATGGCAGGGTGGTACCGAAACCTGAAGGCATTTATGGCACCCAAGAGGTCACCGAAGAAGGCAAGCGGCTTTCGCCAAGCTACAAGACATCCTCGACTCTAAAACCGTGAAGCCGAGGCCCAAGCAGCGCTCATGATGAGCGGCAGCCTGCCGCGGAGAGCCGAAGTGGGTGTGGTCAAAAAACGTTCATTCATGCGCTTGTCACTGTACCCCTAGCAAAAAGGGATAGTCGTGCGCTTCTCCGCTCGCGGTCCAGCACGGTGCGAGCAGCCTCCGAAATCGCGTCCACACCGTCACCTCAGAGCGGTCCATTTCCATTGCACCGCAGTTGGGTTTGGGCCAGACTGCAGATAAATGGAGGCGCCGTGCGTGCCCGCTAAGGACATAAGCCGCTGGGGTTTGGACAATAAGTCGGTCTTATAGCTTTGCGAGTAAGGCCATAAGCCGAGTTCTGTCGCGGATGATCATTTATCTTGGATGCCAGTTGCCTGACATCTCGAGCGACCGTACCCGGAAGGTCGGCGGGCAGCGTCATGCCTTCCCTATTTGGTCTTGCTGCGGATGGGGTTTGCCTGGCAGCCCGGTCACCCGGACCCCGGTGGTCTCTTACACCACCGTTTCACCCTTACCCTCGCGGGCGGTATGTTTCTGTGGCACTTTCCTTGAGGTCGCCCTCACTGGGTGTTACCCAGCATCCTGCCCTATGCAGCTCGGACTTTCCTCAGGCCTTGCGGCCCGCGATCATCTGGCTTACTCGCGAACCTATACGTTAGTCGCATCGTGACAGCTTTGCAATGGCCGTCACTTGTTGCGCTGGCGGTCGATGGACATGTTGGCAAGGTCGTCGGGTCGCTTGACGGCGTCGTGCGGGAGAATCTGGACCGACCAACGTTGAAAGTGCAGGAGCAGCCTGCGGACTTCGACAAGAAGCGGTTGCAGGCCGCCCTGACGCACTTCTTGGGCTCCGGACACCTGGCGCACGACCAGTTCCGAGCCCGCGTGCACCTGGACTTCCTTCGCGCCAAGGCCGGCCGCGGCCCGCAGCGCCTCGATGAGGGCGGAGTACTCCGCGACATGCTCGGTGGTGGTGCCTATGAAGCGGCCGAATTCCTCCACCACGTGCCCTTGCGGATCGAAGAGGACGACGCCGATGCCCGCCTCGCCAGGGTTGCCGCGGGCGGTTGCGGAGGTGTGGATTACAAGCGATCGCTGGTCCCTGGGTACTTGAAGCTCCGCCACACCAATCCCTCCGAGGCCTCTCGCACTGGAATGGGGAGGGACCCGCGCAGCCGCGCCGCAAGGTGGCGCAACGCGCAGATCTCGAGGTCGCGCAGTTCGGCGACTGCGGCGCCGCGACGCAGGAGCAGGGCGGCGTCCGCTGGTGCGATGTGATCGGTCACGACAAGGTCTGGCTGCGTTTCGCGGGCGGCCGAAGCAAGGTCCTGGCCGGTACCAAAGAGCACCGTGCCCACGACCCGGTCGCCACCCGACACGAATAGCGCATTCGAGCCCGTGGCTTGGAGAACCTTCTCCAGGACAGCGTAGGCCGGGACGGGCTCGATCATGCCGAAGCGGACGGCGCCATAGGTCGGGTCGGGGTTCTCGAGTTCGACGATGTCGTAGGCGATCTCCTCGTAGGGATGCGCTGCGCGCATGGCGGCGAGGATCGCCTGTTCCCTGTAGGGCGCGTAGACGGCCTCGACTCTCGCCTCGGCCACGACTTCGCGCTCGCCCGGCCTGCCAAGGTAGGGACGCGCGCTCGCGAGCGGCCTGAAGCTGCCATCGCCGTGCAGCGTGAAGGTGCAGTCGGCGTAGCGGCCGATGCGGCCCGCGCCGGCAGCGACGATGGCCTCGCGCACCCCCTCCAGGTGCGTTTCCGGAACGAACACGGTGAGCTTGCGCAGTCTGACCCGGCCGAACGGGAGCGCCTCCTCGCGCATGCCGCCGATGGCGGAGAAAAGATCCGCCAGCAGGCCGTCCGGGTGGGCCAGGGCCGCGTCGCCAATCGAGACCGCCGGCCCGAGGATCGCCTGGGGCGCGACGACGATCGTCCCGGGCGTCGGCTCGTCCGGTTCCGCGAGGGTCACGAGGATGTCGTCCGCGCTGCGCGGCAGGTGGCCCACGCTGCGCAGGGCGCCCCTGCGGTCGTGCAGCATGGGCTGAAGGGCGGCGAGAAGCTCAGACGTCTCCATGGCACTCCGCCTCGAGCATGGCGATCTGCCGCAGGATCTCGGCGCGCCGCTCGCCGTTGGCGCCGCGCAGTCTCGCGTCGAGCAGATGGCGGTGGCGTCTCAGCAGCAGGTCGAAGCCGGCGGGGCGCGTGCGCCTGAGGACCGGCCCCAGCACTGCGTCGAGCGGGGCGAGCTCCGCCGGACGCTCGAGTCGCGCGGCGATCAGCGGGTAGGGGCGGTCCGCTTCGACGGCCAGCCGCTCGTCGACGATGGCGAGTCCACGCTGCGCGAGTCCCATGCGGAGGTCGGCGGCCGATTGCATCGGTCCCAGCACAAAGGTCGCATGCGGAAAGGCGTCGGCGAGATCGAGGATCCGCAGAATGGTCCGACCACCCATGCCGAGGATGGCGACTCCGGCCAGAGGCTCGCCGATGAGCGGGCGCAGCCCGTCGCCGCGGCGCAGCGTCAACTTCTGCGCACCCTCGCAGGCGTTTTCAAGGCGTCTCCACGGCAGCTCGCCGAACTCGGTCGCGAAGACCATGAAGACGTCCGCCTGCTCGGCCAGCCGTCGCGCGAGGAGGCCGTCGCCGGCGCCGATGTCCGCCATGACCCCTCGCCGCGGCATGAGGTCCAGGGCGCACTCGAGCCGCTGCGGCAGGACCAAGGCGCCACCTCCTGTTGCATGAGATTTGCGGCGCCACCGCAGGATACTGGGAGAACAGCAAAGGGGGGGTTGGGTTGGCGCAGCTTACGGAATCGTTCCAGCACTTCGAGAAGGAACTCGAGCAGAAGCTCGATGTCGCCAAGGGGATGGGGCTCTCGAAGGAGCACATCGACCTGTCCGCCAAGCGGATCGGAGACTGGCTGCTCAAGGAGAGCGAGCCGCAGTCCCCGGAACAGGTTCTCCTGAAGCAGATGTGGCAGTACGCCACCGACGACGAGCGCCACGCGATGAGCTCGGTGCTCCACAAGATGATCGAACGGACCGTCCA
>JAJZIE010000267.1 GCA_021810725.1 Bacillota bacterium
GACGTAATCGCTTCGGCAGTCCGCGCAGAGGGGGAAGCGGTCCATCGCCGTGCGCTCGCGGTCGAAGGGGAGTTGCCGCGTGATCGTGTAGCGCGGCCCGCACTGCGTGCACGAGGTGAAGGGGTACCGATAATAGCGGCTCCCGGGATCCCTCAGGTCCGCAAGGCAGTCCGGGCAGATGGCGCTGTCGACGGGGATGCCCATCGCCTCACGCCCGGCGTCGCGCGAAGGTACGATCGAAAAGCCTTGCCGTTCGCCCACCGGGATCGGCTCGGATGCGAGCCCCTCGATCGCCGCCGCGGCAGGCGCCCGGGCACAGAGGTCGCGCAGGAAGCCTGCGAGCGCCTCAGGCGGGCCCTGCGCCTCGACGCGGACGAAGGAGCCCTCGTTGCGCACCAGGCCCACGAGCCCATACTCCGTCGCGAGGCGGTAGACGAAGGGCCGGAACCCCACCCCCTGCACCGTGCCGCTGACCCGGATGGCGAGAGCCTGGACCCCTGCCCCCTCCCGCTTGGGATCCCGTCCCGCGATCGCTTCGCTGGGCCGCGCTTGCGTCATGGCGCTACCACCTCAGACATGAAGGCTCTGCTTTTCCCCCACCTTCGCCCGGATCCAGTCGAGCCAGAGATCCAGGCCAAGGCCCGTCTTGGCCGACACCTCGAGCACCTTCATGCCGGGGTGTACCGCCTGGATGTTCCGGAGGAGCTCCTCGCGGTCGAAATCGAGGTGCGGCGCGAGGTCGGCCTTCGTCAAGAGCGCGAGCTCCGCCCGGTGGAAGATCGCCGGATACTTGAGCGGCTTGTCCTCCCCTTCGGTCGTGCTCACGAGCACCACCTTCAGGTCCTCGCCGAGATCGAAGCCGCTCGGACAGACGAGATTGCCGACGTTCTCAACGATCAGGACGTCGAGCTCGCGCTGATCCACCTCCGCCAGGTGGCTCTCCACCATGCCGGCCTCGAGGTGACAGGTGCCGGCCGTGACGATCTGCGCCACCGGCACGCCGCAGCGGCGCAGCCGTTCCGCGTCGCGCTCCGTCTCGACGTCCCCGACAAGGACCGAGACGCGCAAGGGCCTCAGTTGCTCGAGCGTGCGCTCAAGCAGGGCGGTCTTTCCGGATCCCGGCGCGCTGATGAGATTGAGCACCAGGATGCCCCTCGCGGCGAAGCCACGCCTTAGCCTCGCCGCGACCTGGTCGTTGGCCTCCATCGCGTGCCGGTGGACCTCGAGGTGCCGGTGCTGGTGCCCTTCGCCTTGCGTCTCACACATCGTCCGTCCGCACCTCCATATCCCGAACCTCGAGCCGGTCGCCCGCCACCACCTCGACATCCCTGTCGCCGCACGCCCCGCAGGCGAAGCCCCAACCGGCCTGCTCCGTCTCCTCGCCGCAGACCCGGCAGCGCACCCGCACCGCCTCCTCGTCGAGTTCAAAGACGGCATGCTCGAGGCGAGGGTAGTCCCGACGCAGGGCTTCGAGGTAGAAGGCGAGACTCTGCCGCTCCACCTGGAGGAGCCAGCCCACCCCCACCCCGACCCGCAGCACCTCCTCGGCGCCCGCGCTCGCCGCCGCCTCGTCGGAGATCTTGAGGAGCTCCTCGGCCAAGGCCATCTCGTGCATCTCAGCAGATCCTCGGCAGCTGCTCGACGGGCAGGAGATCGAGCGGGCGAACCGCGCCCAGGAGGGTGCGCAGGTTCGCATGCCCTGGTCGGTCCTGCGTCACCCCGCCGATGAGCACGGCCTCACGGGTCTCCGGCACCGCCCTCAGGCGGCGCAGGGCCTCGTCCACGTCCTCGGGCGCCACCACGGCGACGAGCCTGCCCTCGTTCGCGACGTAGAGGGGGTCGAGGCCGAGCACCTCGCAGAGGCCGCGCACATCCTCGCGCACGGGAATCCGCCGCTCCTCCGCCGTCAGCGTGAGTCCGCTCTGCGCCGAAAGCTCGGCGAGCGTTGTCGCGAGGCCGCCGCGCGTCGGGTCGCGCAGGCAGCGGACGCCTGGGAGGTCGCGCACCGCCAGCACCGCTTCCCGCAGGGGGCAGGTATCGCTCGGGATCTCGGTGTCGAGGACGATGCCAAAGCGCGACGCCATCACGCTCGCGCCGTGGTCACCGACGCTGCCGGAGAGAAGGATCAGGTCGCCCGGACGGATCCGGCCGGGCGACCAGGCGATGCCGGCCGGCACGACGCCCAGTCCGGCCGTCGTGATGAAGAGGCCCTCCCGGTCTCCCGCGCCGGCCACCTTGGTGTCGCCCGTGACGATCTCCACCCCCGCGCGCCTCGCGGCCCGCGCCATGTCCTCCACCACGTCCCGCAGCAGCCCGAGCTCGAGGCCCTCCGAGAGGATGAAGGCGGCCGTCAGGGCGACGGGCGTCGCTCCGCACATCAGAAGGTCGTTCACCGTCCCGTTGACCGCGAGATCGCCGATGCTGCCGCCGGGGAAGCGGAGCGGCTGGACGACGTAGCTGTCCGTCGTCAGGCAGAGCCGCATGCCGGCGAGCTCGAGCACGGATCCGTCCAGCAGGGGCTCGAGGCGCGGGTTGCGGAAGGCGGGCAGGAAGATCTGCTCGACGAGGTCGTGGGTCATCTTGCCGCCGGTGCCGTGCGACGCCTCGATCACGCGCGTCAGGCGGGGATCGGCCCTGCTCATCGCGTCACCTCCCGGTCCGGGTGCCGGTAGCGGTAGAGGGCGGCGCAGGTGCCCTCCGAGGAGACCATGCCGGGCCCGAAGGGATGCTCCGGCGTGCAGCCAAGGCCGAAGGCCGGACAGTCGAGGGGTGTCTTCACACCCTGGATGACCTCCCCGCAGATGTAGCCGCGGGCGTCCTCCTCCTCCGTCTCCACCGGCAGGTCCCGCTCGTAGCGGCGCAAGGCGTCGAAGGCCGCGAACGCCTCGCGGATGCCGAGGCCGCTCCGTGGAATGGGGCCGATGCCGCGCCACTCCTGGTCCTGGACCCGGTAGACCTCCGCCATCACCGCCCTCGCCCTGGGGCTGCCCTCCTCCCGCACCGCGCGCCGGTACTGCACCTCCACCTCGCAGCGACCTTCGGCTTTCTGCCGCAGCAGCCAGAGCACCGCCTCCAGGAGATCGAGCGGCTCGAAGCCGGCGATCACCACCGACTTCCCGTACTCCTCGGGCAGGAAGCGGTAGTCCTCGCTGCCGACGACCGCCGAGACGTGCCCCGGCCCGATGAAGGCGTCGATCCCGGCGTCTCTGTCCCTGAGCAGGTGGCGCAGCACCGGCGGAACGAGCACGTGGCTGCCGAGGACGCTGAAGTTCTGAAGACCGAGCGCCCTGGCGCGCAGGATGGCGCAGGCGTTGGCCGGCGCCGTCGTCTCGAAGCCGACGGCGAGGAACACCACCTCACGGCCGCTCTCGCGCCGGGCGATCTCCACCGCGTCGAGGCTGCCGTACACGATGCGCACGTCCGCTCCGCGGGCGGCCGACTGCCGCAAGGCCCCCCGCGAGCCGGGCACGCGG
>JAJZIE010000268.1 GCA_021810725.1 Bacillota bacterium
GGCCTTCAAGGGAAGGACCGGTGGCCGTTCTAAGGAATCCCACCATTACTGGAGTGATGTTCATGCCGAGGTTGCGAGACTCCTTTCTGGCAGCCGCCGCGGCGATCGCCCTCTCGGGCTGCACGACCGCCGTCGCGACCCGCCCGCCTGCGAAGCCCCTGCGGCCGATCACGGCGAAGTTCCTCGGCTCGGTCGGGGCGCCCTCGGTCACGGCGGTCCAGTTCATCGGGCCCCGCGACGGCTGGATCGGCGTCGTCGAAACGCCGTACGTCCAGGGCCAGAAGGTGTCCTTCACAAGCGCGCTCCTGCGGACGAGCGACGGCGGCCGCAGCTGGCAGGTCGTCGCGCGCACGAAGCTGCCCATCCTCTCGATCGATTTCTCGTCGCCGCGGAACGGCTTCGTCTTGGCCGGCGCATGGGTCGATACGACGACGCAGTTCACGCTCTACCGCACGTCCGATGGGGGGAATACCCTGACCGAGCTCTCCCACCCCCAGGCGGACGCGGGCAAGGCCGTGCTGCGGTTCTCCTCCCCGACGCAGGGCTTCGTCGTCAGCCAGAACACCCTCGATATCACCGCGGACGGCGGACGCACCTGGCGGACCGCCTCCGCCCAGCCCAAGCCCGGGTTCTTCGGCGGCCCGATGCCTTTCGCGCCCGCCTTCCTTTCGGCCAGCACCGGATTCGTGGCGTGGGGAAACGGCCTTCTGCGCACGACCGACAGCGGCCAGTCCTGGCACAGGGTCTACGCCCTGCCGGGTTCCGACAACGCCTACGGCCCGGTCGCCTTCGCGACACCCGAGGTCGGCTATGCGGCCGTCTGGGCGAGCTCGACCGCGCCCTACCAAACCAGCAGCCTTGTCTTGCGCACCGATGACGGAGGCGCGTCCTGGCGCATCGTATCAGGCGCCCTGCCGGGAGCGGCGGCCATCGGCACGCCGCCCCCGGACGGCGCGCCGGACGAACTGACCGCCTGGGGCGAGGACGGCGTGGCCATGGAGGAACAGGGCGACCTCTACATCAGCCGGGACGGCGGCGTGACCTGGCAGTCCGCGGGATCTCAGGTGGGCACCACCATGTTTTCGGACGTATTCACCTACGTGCCCGGCCTCGGACTCCTCGCGGACACCCTGGACGGCAATCTTGCCCGCCTCGGCGAAGGCGGCACGTGGAAGATCCTGTGGCCGGCCCTCTCCGTCGCCCAGGCGGACTTCTTCACAGCCAGGAAAGGCTACGGGCTGGCGCGGGTGGACGGAGCAAGCCGCCTCGTGCGCACGGTCGACGCGGGCCGAACCTGGCGCACGGTTCGCCTCCCCGCCGCGAGCAGACCGCCGACGCAAGTCTCGTTCTCCGACGCCCGCCACGGCTGGGTCCTGCGCGGCCATGTCGCGCTGGCGACGGAGAACGGCGGCAGAACGTGGCATGCCCTCGCGCTGCGCTCCCCGGTCTTCCTGCAGCTCCTCGCGGGCGGGGCGGGCTTCGCGCTTACGCAGAAAGACGCAGCGCAGCCGCCCGTCCTGCTCGCCACGGCGGACGGCGGCAGGCGCTTCACGCGGCGGCGCGTTCCCCGGCAGCTCCCCAGCATCGGCGGCATGATCCGCTTCGCGACGCCGCAGGTGGGATACGCGCTGTCGCCCATCGCCCTCTGGCGAACGGACGACGGCGGGCAGCACTGGCGGTACGTCCCGATGCCGGCGGGACTCGCGGGGTTCCAGCGCGTTGTGGCGCTCCAGACCGACCCTTCGGGCGACCTCTGGTTCCTCGCCGCCTTCGATCGCAGCGGCGGCTCCATCACGCCGCAGGGGCTCTGGATCCTGCACCCGGACGGGGCCTGGCAGGCAGTCCGCCTGCCAGGTGTCTACCTGCCCTTCGACGCGACGGAGGAGTCGCTCGGCGTCCATTCGCGGGCAGAGGCCTGGCTCATGCTGCCTGCAGGCGTGTTCGAGACGAAGGACGGCGGGCACACCTGGCGGCCGGTCGCGCCGACGCTCTGACACCTTCGGCCGAACGCCGCAACGTCTGTCGCGCCCTGACGTCTACCGGAGCACCGCGCCCTGGTCCGCGGACGTGACATCCCGCGCGTAGCGGCGCAGGTAGCCGCCCTTGGCCCGCGTGGGCGGCGCCTGCCACTCGGCCCCCCGGCGCGCGAGTTCCTCTTCCGGTACCTCAAGCGTCAGCGTGCGCTGGGCGATGTCGACCTCGATGATGTCCCCCGGCCGCACCAGGGCGAGAGGGCCGCCCTCCGCCGCCTCGGGCGAGATGTGCCCGAGGCAGATGCCGCGCGTGCCGCCGGAGAAGCGCCCGTCGGTGATCAGCGCCACCTCCTTGCCGAGCCCCATCCCCTGCAGCGCCGAGGTCGGTGCCAGCATCTCGGGCATGCCCGGACCGCCGCGCGGCCCCTCGTAGCGGATCACGACCACGTCGCCCGCCTTCACCATGCCCTCCTCGATGCCGCGCCCCGCCTCCTCCTGCGACTCGAAGATGACCGCTGGACCGCGGTGCCGCCGAATCTCGGGATCCACCGCCGCCACCTTGAGCACCGCGCCGCGCGGGGTGAGATTGCCGTAGAGGATGGCGAGGCCGCCCTCCTTGTCGTGGGGGTCGCTTGCGGGCCGGATCACCTCGGGATCGAGGGTCCGGACGCCCGCGAGCTTTTCGGCGAGGGTCCTACCCGACACGTCGACCGTGTCGAGGTGCAGCAGGCCCGGAACGGCCTCCAGTTCCTTCAGGATCGCGGAGATGCCCCCGGCGCGGTCGACGTCCTCGAGGTGCCACTGCGACGCCGGACTCACGCGGCAGATGTTCGGCGTCCTGCGCGAGATCTCGTCGATGCGGCTCAGCGGGTAGTCGATGCCGCCCTCCTTGGCGATCGCCATGCCGTGCAGGACGGTGTTGGTCGAGCCGCCCATCGCCATGTCGAGCGCGAACGCGTTGTCGAGCGAGGCCTGCGTCACGATGCGCGAGGGGCGCAGGTCCTGCTTGACGAGTTCGAGGACGGTCTCGGCCGTCCGCCGCGCCAGCTCCTCGCGTCCCTCGGTCTTGGCGAGGATGGTGCCGTTGCCGGGGAGCGCGAGACCCAGCGCCTCCGTGAGGCAGTTCATCGAGTTCGCGGTGAACATCCCCGAGCACGAGCCGCAGGTCGGACAGGCGACCGCCTCGAGCTCCTCGAGCTGCGCCTCCCCCATGCGGCCGCTGCGGTACGCCCCGACCCCCTCGAACACGGAGATGAGGTCGACCGCCTTGCCCTGCGCGGTGCGCCCGGCCGCCATCGGGCCGCCCGAGACGAAGATCGTCGGGATGTCGAGGCGCATCGTCGCCATCAGCATGCCGGGGGTGATCTTGTCGCAGTTCGGGATGCAGATCATGCCGTCGAACCAGTGCGCCATCACCATGGTCTCCACCGCGTCCGCGATCAGCTCGCGGCTCGGAAGCGAGTAGCGCATGCCGATATGTC
>JAJZIE010000269.1 GCA_021810725.1 Bacillota bacterium
TAGTTAATTGCGTCACAAGGTCTGCGCCGCGCGGCACAGCGCACTCTGCGCGTCGGTTGTGCTGGGTGTCTTCCGATGGCGCCTGCCCGCCCTACACTCCGGGAACGCGGTCCGCACCGGGCGCTCGTGCCGCGGGGGACTTTGGTCCTAGGACCTTGGACCCTGTTCTGACGCACGCGAATCGGAGACTTTGGACTCTGGCGACCCTCCCGACTTCTCCCTAGTGTGGGGAGCAAAGGGAGGGATTTACATGGCCGTGTGGCCGAAAGATTCGGAGAACGACGGTCTTCAGGCCCACTTCCGGCCGACCGATCCCGATCCGCGGACGGAGATCACCCGCTTCCCGTTCATCCGCCGCCTGCTCAAGAGCCGCAAGTTTCAGTTCTTCTGGATCCTGCCGAACCAGATCATCTTCTGGGTCGTCATCCTGACCGGTCTTCTGGGCGTCGCCTCGCCTACGCGCAACTTCTCCACCGTGATCACCTGGTACATCTGGTTCTGCGCCGTATTCCTGCTCATGGTCGGCGTCGGCCGCGGATGGTGCCTCATGTGTCCGTTCGGCGGATTCGCCGAGTGGGTCCAGCGGAGCACGTTCTGGAACCGCCGCCCGAAGAGCCTGACCTTGGGCCGCCGCTGGTCGGAGCGCCTGAGCCGCTACGGTCTGCTCCCCTCCGTGGCCCTCTTTGTCCTGCTCACGTACTTCGAAGAGTTCTACAACATCGCAGCACCGGGCGTTCCCGCGTACACCAGCACGCTCGTGCTGTTCGTGATCGGGTCTGCTCTCATCTCGTTCCTGCTGCTCGAGCGCAGGAGTTTCTGCCGCTACCTCTGCCCGCTCTCGGCGCTGATCGGTACAGTGGGCGCCACCGGGATGGTGACCGGGTTCCGCACTCGCGACCGGCAGGTCTGCCTCGATTGCAAGACCAAGGACTGCATGCGCGGCAGCGAGCACGGCTACCCCTGCCCCTGGTACGAGTGGCCCGGCAGCGCGACCTCCAACCTGATGTGCGGCCTGTGTACGGAGTGCTTCAAGAGCTGTCCCTCCGACAACATCGGCCTCTTCCTGCAAAAGCCCCTCACGTCCGTCATCCAGCCGCTGCGCAGGCGGTGGGACATCGCCCTGGGAATCGCTGCGCTGCTCGGGCTCGTGCTGTTCCAGCAGGTCAACGCGCTGCCGGTCTACGCGACGGTGGACGGATGGCTGAACGCGCGCATGCACTTCCCCGGCTACCCGAACCCCGTGGACTACCTGGGCATCATCGCGGCGGTGGTCGGCGTGATCTCGGCGTACGTCTGGCTGGTGCAAAAGGTGTTCACGCGCAGGGACCGCAAGCCCGACAGCACGTTCACCCAGTGGTTCATGCCGATCGCCTACGGGCTGATCCCTCTCCTCGCGGCCGACTACCTCGCGCGGCAGTTGCCCCGCTTCTGGGATCACTTCCTGCGCATCGTTCCGGCCATCAGCGACCCCTTCGACCTGGGCTGGAACCTCTTCGGCACTGCCCACTCCCCGCTCTACAACGTGCACGTCCTCTCCACCGCCGGCGTCGTGCGCAGCCAGCTGATCGTCGTCGCACTCGGGATGATCGCATCCGCGTACGCCACCTGGCGCATCGTCGGCCGCGACCTGCGTTCGATGAGCCTGCGCGCAAACGGCCTCCGGGTGGCGACGAGCGGCTTCACGCTGCTGCTCGGGGCGTCGATGCTGGCGCTCTACGTGGCGATGGGCGGTGCCCAGTGACGGGCGGGAAACACGCAGGAACGATCTCTGAGCGAGGGGAGGAGTAGCGATGGCCGTCATCCGTCAGAGCCCGGAACTCGCGCACCCAACGGTTCGGGTCAACAGCGAACGCTGCGTCGGCTGCCAGGAGTGCATCGCGCGCTGCCCGGCGGGAGCCCTGCACCTCGACAGCGCCAACTGGATCTGCTCGCCGGACGAGGACCTCTGCGTCGGCTGCCGCCAGTGCGAGCGCACCTGCCCGTACGGTGCGATCGCCGTCGGCGGTCCCATGCTCGTCGCGCCGGCCGTGGAGGTGCCCGCCTGGGCCCCGGAGCAGCTTGGGTACTCGACGCAGGAGGTGCGCAGGGGCTTCGCCGACTGGGAAGAGGCGGCCAAGGAGGCGTCGCGCTGCCTGCAATGCCCCGATCCGACGTGCGTCGTCGGCTGTCCCGCCCACAACGACATCCCGGGCTTCATCCGCGCGCTGCGCGAAGGCGATCTCGCACAGGCCCACGGCACGCTGCGCAAGACCACCATCTTCCCGGACATCTGCAGCCGCGTCTGCGACCAGAGCATCCAGTGCGAGGGGGCCTGCTCGTGGACCCTCGCGGGCGGCGCCCCCGTGCAGATCGGCCAACTCGAACGCTTCGTGGCGGACCACCACCCGGTACCGCCCGTGTCCCAGCCGGAGCGAGCCCTGGGCCTCTCGGTCGGGGTCGTCGGCGCGGGTCCGGCCGGCATGTCTGCCGCCTGGGAGCTGCTCGCCGCCGGTGCGCAGGTCGTGATGTACGAGCGCGATCCGCAGCCGCTCGGCGTCCTGCGCTGGGGCATCCCGGACTTCACCCTGCCGGAGAAGGTCGCGCGGCGGCCGCTGCAGGCGCTGCAGGAGGCGGGCCTCCAGCTCGTCACGGGCATGGAGATCGGGCGCGACAAGTCGCTCAAAGATCTGCTCGCCACGCACGACGCGGTCGTCCTGGCGCACGGTGCCACGCTTCCGGCGGCACTGCGGGCGGAAGGGACGGAGTCGGTGCCGATCGAGGACGCGACCAGCTTCCTCACGCGCGGCAAGGAAGCGCTCGGCCGACAGGCGGAGCTGCCGGACCTGCCGCCAGGCAGCCGCCTCCTGGTCGTCGGGGCGGGCAACACCGCCATGGACGTCGCCCGGACGGCGCGGCGCCTCGGTACCGCGGTGCTCGCCGTCGAATGGATGGACCGGCGCTTCGCCAAGGTGCGGCGCGACGAGCTCGAGCAGGCGGAACGCGAAGGCGTGGAGATCCGCTTCAACACTGCCGTGGAACGCTTCGCGACCCGAGCCGACGGCTGCGTTGGGGCCCAGCTGCGCCGCACCGTGCAGCGCAGCGCCAAGGACCGGCCCACCGTCCTGCCCGCGCCGCCGGAAGAGCACGGCCCGATCGACCTGGTCGTCGTGGCGACCGGGTACCGTGTCGACGCGACGCCGCTGCGCGGCACGAGCGTGTCGCTGCCCCTGCCGGCCGCCCCCCGGCCGGTGTTCCGCGACCGGCGTCTGCTAGCCACCGGCCTGCCGAGCGGTTCCGAAGGCATGGCACGCATGGTGGAAGACCGCGCTGCCGCGCTCGCACGGGTGCAGGCCCCGATTTCCGGCCGGGTCTTCGCCGCGGGCGACGCGCTCACCGGACCTGCGACCGTCGTCGTGGCGATG
>JAJZIE010000270.1 GCA_021810725.1 Bacillota bacterium
CCAGCTGGCAGCCGCCCTTGGGCACCGCTTTTCCATCGTCACGGTGCTGGACGACGTTGTTCCGGGATTCTGGCAGCGCGCGGAGGTCTACGGATTCCGTTCCCACCTCGCGTCGGTGCGCTGCGTCGATATCCCGGTGCTGGAGTTGGGGAAGGACCGGGACCGCATGGTGAACCGGCTTATCGAGGTGGCGACCGTCGCGGTGCGCACGGACGGCGCCGACACGATCGTGTTCGGCTGCACCGGTATGGCCGGCGTCGCGGATCGCGTAGCGGACGGCCTTCTCCGCGAGGGCATCGAAGTCCCCGTCCTCGACCCCGCGCCGACCGCCCTGAAGATGGCGGAGGCGATGGTCGACCTTCGGATTACCCACAGCCGGCGCGCCTTTCGCGCGCCCATCCCGAAGCCCATCCCCGGATACGACGACCTCGCGCCGTCCGGGAACACGACCCAGCCGCTCCCCTAGGAGCCTGCCTCAGTAATGGTTGATGCGGGCGGGAGGAGGGGCGGGGATGGGCAAAGGCGAGCCGGTTGGGGGGGTTGGTACCGCGGAGGAAGGCGCAATCGCCGTCCCTCCCTGGCCATCAGGCGCTCGCCGGGGCAATTTGCCGCCCCAACGGACCGTTTGCGGACAGTCCTGCCCAGACCAGCTTCTTGAGGTTATAGACCGCACACTGGAAGCGCCACATGGACCGCGCTTTGGCGAACCCTCGCAGCAGTTCCTGGCGCTGGCCCTGGACCTCCTTGAGGTGGCCGAACGTCGGCTCGACGGTTTCTTGCCGTCGCTTGTAGCGGCGCCGCCCTTCGGGCGTACGCAAGCGGTGGCGCATCGCCTCGCGCGCGTCGGCGTCCTCGGGCACCGGCGCCGCGGCCGGCGGCTGCGCTCGCCATTCGCTGTGGGGGATGCGCTCTGGCGGGATGAACGCCGCGATCCCCTTCGCCTGCAGCATCGCCACGTTCTCTTTGCTGAAGTAGCCGGCGTCCGCCAAGACGGCCGGCGGCGTCTCCCCCAGGTTCGCACTGGCCTGGTCGACAAGCGGCTCGAGCGCCGCGTAGTCGGTCGTCTGGATCGTCACGTCCGCCGCCACCACGAGCATCGACTCGGCGTCCACGGCCGCCTGCCCGTTGTAGCCCTGGATGAATGCCTTCTTGTCGCTAGCGGGCATGATCCGCGACTCGGGGTCGGTGAAGTTGTACTGCGCCTTGGGGTTCACGACCACCTTGTCTGGGTCGACCGCTTTGACCTCCTTGCCGTTGGCCCGGGCCTCGTCCGCCTTGGCCTCGGCCTCGGCTCGAGCACGGGCCTCGAGCTCTGCCTTCGCCTTCTGGATGCGCTCGAGCCTTCTGCTCTTGAACTTCAGGTCGTCCTCGAGCGTCCAACCCGACCCGTCCTTGCCGTACTCGGCATCTTCGCGCCGGTCGGTCTGCTCCATTTCTTCGAGGCCGCGCTCGATCGCCGCCCGCAGGCGCTTCTCCTCTTCCTCCATGTAGGCGTAGCTCATCGCCGCGTGCTTGGAGGCGTGGGCCTTGTACTTGGAGCCATCGGCCGACAGGTCGTGGCCGCCGACCAGTCCTGCCTGTTTGCCCAGGCGCACGGTCTCGACCAGGAGATTGCCGAGCGCCTCGTGATGACGGCGGCGGAACTCCGAGATCCGGCTGTGGTCGGGCTGTTGATTGCCCGAGAGCCAGCGCATCGCCACGTCGTCGTAGAGAGCGCGCTCGATCCGGCGCGAGGAACGCACGCCCTGGGCGTAGCCGTAGACGAAGACCTTGACCATGATCCTCGGGTCATAGGGAGGCTGGCCACGCAGTTCCTGGTAGGTATCGAGAATCGGGCTCAGGTCCAGCTGGTCGATCAACTCGCTCAGGGCGCGGGCGGGATGGTCCTCGCGCAGCCACTGGTCCAGGCTGAAGGGCAGGATCAGCGCCTGCTGGGGTGCCACGCCCGTACGGAACTTCTTGCTCTTGCTACGCATACCCGAGGATTCGCCACCGGACACCCTTTCACCTGGTTCCTTCCAGAACCTACCATCCGAGATTCCGCGACACGCTGCTAGGCGGCGTACCCCGGCCAGGCGACGGCCCGGCGGCGGGCTTTGCCCCGGTCCGGTCGGGAGGGACGCGGTAACGCGGCCGGCTACGGTGCCCGTTCGTGCCGGCAGGGACGTCCTCGGCGCACACCTCGGGGTCGTGCCATCCGCCTGCCCGTTTCAGCCGGAGGCAGAGCCGCCGGTGCCCGTGCGGCCCTTGCGCACACCGACCGTCGCTTGGGAGGCGTACGGCATCACGGGCTCCCTGCCAAGCCACAGCGCGAGGGCGCGCCGGCCCTCCTCGGCCAGGCGCAGCGCCCGGCCCTGTCCCGGCACGAGCCAGCCGCGCGCCAGGAGCGTGCTCAGCATGAGCGCGCCCAGGGCGCCGCCGAGGTGCGGACGCCGCTCCGTGCAGTCCAGGCAGCCTCTCGCAAAGGCGCGTCGCACCCGGCGCAGGGGCGCCGCATCGAGCCCGAGCGCGCTGCAGGCCTTTTCGCCCTCGGCGGATAGGTCGAGAAGCCCGAGAAACCCGGCCGCCTCCGACCCGGCCGGAAGCAGCCAGCCGCACTCCCGCATGGCCTCGAGCAGATCGACCCCGAGGCGGCCGGCGAGGTGGTCGTAGCAGCTGCGCGCGACGCGGAACGCTTCCGCGCGGCGGACCTCGCGCAGACTCTGGACCTTCTTCGGCGGGGCGATGCGGCTCAGGGCCTCCAGCGCGTCGGCCACCTCGGCCGAGGCGATGGCCACGACCCGCATGCGGCCGACCGGCGTGACGGTGACGAGCCCCCCTGCGGCCAGGCGGGCCACATGCTGGCTTGCGACGGACGCGCTGACCCCGCCGAGGCGGGCGAGCGCCCCGATCGACTGGGGGCCGCGGGCCGCGAGCTCGTCCAGGAAGGACATGCGCGTCGCGTCGGCCAGAAGCGCAGCCGTTCTTGCGGTATCGGGTGCTGCATCCATATGTTCATCGTATGTAAAACGTCGTCCCGGTACAATGGCTGTGAACCCAGAGACGATGGAGGAGAGTGCGCCGTTGCGTACCGGGGCCAGCCGCCTGCCGGGGGCGATCCTTCGCCTGTCTGTCGCGCAGGGAGCCGGAACGCTGGGTGACCAGATGTTTCTCGTGGTCGTCTCGTGGGTGCTCGTGTCCGCGGGCAGCGCCGCCAGGCTGGCCGCGGTGCTCGCGGTCTGGTCGGTGGCCCGCGGCATCAGCCTGCTGGCCGGCGGGACGATCATCGACCGTTTCTCGAAACGTCGGGTGTCGGTGCTCATGGGCGCCCTCATGACGTTGATCAGCGCGTACCTTGCCCTGCTGACGGCCGCGCACGACGTGCGGCTCCTGCCGTGGCTTCTGGCCGCACTGGTGCTCG
>JAJZIE010000271.1 GCA_021810725.1 Bacillota bacterium
CCGGCGCACCGCCTGCCGGCGGTGATGGGCGGCGCGCTTGTGCTCAGCCTGCTCGTCATCATCGCGTACGTGTCGGCCGTGGCGACCGGCGGCCCCGGCTACGTCCTGACGCAGATCTGGCCTGTCGTCTCGGCCTTGCGCACCCTCGTGCTGCGCAGTTTCGTCCTCAACAGGATCGGTCTTATTGTGGTCCTGAGCTGGAGCGCCTTCGTCCTCACTTTCGCCGCGGTGCACCTCTGGGCGGCGACGGAGTACACCTGCGTCGCGATCGGCAGCCAGAAGCGAAGGCCGATGCTGGCCCTCATCGCGACGCTGGTCGTGCTCGTCTATACCGCCTTCGGCGGGGCGGAGGCGGCGATCGAGACCACCTTGCGCAATGTGATCACGCCGGCCGTGGTCGTCGTCTTCCTGAGCTGGCTGCTGCTCGCGTACCTGCTCACACGGCGCCGGCCCGAGGTGGCTGGCGGATGACGGGACCGGCGGTGGTCGGTCAGCGGGAGTTGCCGGGCGGGCGGGGCGAGATCGTCTGGTATCCGCCGCTCGGGATCGCAGACCTGCGGCAGCTCCTCGACCGGGATGGGCAGCGCGATGACCTCGAGGTACTGAGCGGCGCGAGCCGTGTCGAGGTGCGGGTGCGCGAAGGGCAGGTGGCCCTGAGGGCCCTCGAGATCGCGCAGCGGCGGGAAGGCGCGCCATTCGCGCTTCTCTGTCTGCCGAGGCGGCTCTACGTCTTCGCGCGGGAGGAGTCCGACGCGGCGCGGGCCCTGCTGGAGACGGCCGACGCGCCCGCAAATCCGCAAGACGCCTTCTGGCAGGCCTGGGAGACGATCGTCTCCGGCTACCTCGCCGAAAGCGAGGCCACGGTGGGCGCGGCCGAGCAGGTGGCGCAGCGTGTGCTGGTCGGACCACAAGGGGGGCTGGGCCACGCCACCTACCGCGTGCGCAGGCGGGCCTTCGCCCTCAGGCAGGCCGTGCGGCGCGCGCACGCGATCTTCGCCGTGCTCGACGGGGAACTGTCGGCCCAGTGGGGAGGCGATGCGGAGCGTCGCTGCCGGGAGATCGGGCGGCGGATCGCCGGTGCCTACGCCGATATCGAGGCGGTGCGCGAATCGCTCGGGGAGACGGTCGAGGCGTACACGTCGGTGCAGTCGAACGAGATGACGCACGTCATGCAGGTGCTGACGATCGTGTCGCTGCTCTTTCTGCCGCCGACCCTGATCGCGTCGATCTATGGCATGAACTTCCACATCCCGGAGTACGGTTGGCCGCGGGGCTACGCCTGGTCGCTCGGGCTGATGGTGGTCCTGACGGGGCTGACGCTCGCGTGGGCGGCACGGCGCAGGTGGCTGCGCTGAGGCGACCCACGGCAGGGCATTCGACGGCTCTCCTGGCGGCACCTTAGGGGCATGAACACCCGGCCCCTGCGCGAACTCACGGTCCGTGCCATCCCGCCGGCCAAGGCGGCCCTCGCGGCCGGTCTCTCCTGGTGGCTCTCGGTGCTCACCTTCGGTAGCCATCAGCCATACTTCGCGTCGCTCGCCGCGATCCTCTCCCTGCAGGTGACCGTCTACGAGACGCTCGCCTTCGGGGCCCAGCGCATTCTCGGCGTCGTGCTCGGCATCGCTCTGAGCCTGTCGCTCGTGCACTTTCTCAAGGCGAGCGCACTGGCTGTCGCCTTGCTCGTCTTCCTGGGCATGGCCGTGTCGAGCCTGCTTGGCTTCCGCGCCCGGGCCGCATCGCAGGTGGGCGTCTCGGGACTCCTCGTGCTGGCGCTCGGCGGCAAGCCGGAGTACGCGGCGGCGCGCCTCATGGAGACCGTTCTGGGGGCGCTCGTCGGGGTGCTCGTGCAGGCGCTCGTCTGGCCACCGGATCCGACGCCGTCGGCCCTGCAGGCCGTGGCGGCGCTCGGCCGAGCCATCGAGCGGGAACTTCGCGACCTGGCGTCCGACCGTGAACCGCCGAAACCAGGCCGGGCGCTCGCCTTGGTTCGCCAGGCGAGTGAGGCGCAGGCGGCCGTGACCCTGGCGCGTCAGAGCCTGCGCCTCAACCCGCTGCGCCGCGGAAGGGCGAAGGACGCGCGGCGTCTCGAGATCGCGTTCGCCGCGCTCGAGCGCATCGCCATCGAGGTGCGGGGCATGGGCCGAAGCTTGCGCGACGGGGAGCGACAGGTACTGCAGCCGCTGGCGAGGGGACCGCTCCAGGCTGCCGGCGCCGCGGTGCGGGCCTTCGTGCGGGAGGTGGAGCAGCCGGGGTCGGCGGCGGGCAGTGCCCTCGACGAGGCGCTCGCCGCGCTGCGGCAGCGCAACGACGAGGTTCTTGGGCCGCTGCCGGGCCTCTCGGGTGGACCGGAACTGCGCGACGCCGCCGCGCTCGTCTCGGATCTCGGCCGTCTGGAGCAGGATGTCAAAAAGGCGGTGCGAGCGCTCAGGCCGCGGCATGGCGGAGCGCGGCCGGGTTCGGCCTGATGTCCGGGCGGACCTTGTGCGCAAATTCTTTTGCCACAACGGAAGGAATCGCGCGATGCCGCACGGAAGAGTTCGACCGACCAGTCGGTTGAAGGGGGTGGTGCGGTGGCAAGAGCCGCGGAAATCCTCGGGGCGGCCGCGGATCTCTTCCACACGCGCGGCTACCACGCGACGACGATGGACGACATCGCGCAGGCCGTGGGTCTCAAGAAGGGCAGCCTCTATCATTACGTGACCGCCAAGGAGGTCCTCCTGCGGACGCTAGCGGAGGAGACGATCAGGGGCTATCTCGCGGATGGCGAGCGCATCGCCGCCGAAGACGGCTCCGCAACGGAACGCCTTGGCCGCGTCATCGAGGCGCACGTGCGGCGGCTCTGTGACGCTCCGGAGCGCGTCACGGTGCTCGTGCGGGAGTCCCACTACGTTCCGGAGGACCTGGCGGCCGAGGTGCGCGGCATGACGCACCGCTACAACCACCTCGTCGCGGACCTGATCGCCGCAGGCATCGACGCCGGCGAGTTCCAGCCGACGGACCCCGCCGTCGCGGCGCTGATGCTGCTGGGCGCACTCAACTGGGCCCACCGCTGGTACCAGGCGGACGGCCGGCTGACGCCGGCGGAGATCGGCAGCCAGTTCGCGCGGACCTTTCTCGACGGACTGCGGAAGAGAGGCGAATGACAGATGTTCCGTTTTGATTGGGACGAGGACAGCACGGCGGTCGCGGAACTCGCGCGCGATTTCGGACGCAGCGCCGCGAGTGGGGAGCGCGAGGCGGCTGAGTCCGGGGAGGTGCCATCGGCCCTGCGCCTGCAGGCGAAGGACCTCGGGCTCCTTGATCTGGCGCGCAGCGCGGAACACGGCGGGCTGGGGCTTGCCCCGCTGGCCGTCGGGCATGCGGTCGCGAGCCTTGTCGCGGAGGCTCCGGGCATCGGCA
>JAJZIE010000272.1 GCA_021810725.1 Bacillota bacterium
CTCCGAGAGCGGCGAAAGTACGGCGACGGTGAAGGCGCCATCGCCTGGAGCGCTGTCCGCTTCGCTTTGCCGCACGACGCCGAAAGAGAACACGGCGAGGTACAGGACGGCGAGGGCGATCAGCGCGGGCAGGCCGAAGGAAAGCGGCGCGGGGCGCGGCGGCCAGATCCGCAGCGGCAGCCAGAACGCGAGAATGGCCCACGACACGAGCGCAATGAGTACCGCCGCGCCGTCGCGACCGAGCCTCCCCGCCGGCGGCAGGAAAGCGCTCAGGAGGGTTGGTCCGATGAGCCAGTAGGCAAGGAGCAGGATACCGAGGACGATGGCCACGCTCAGGCCTCCCGTTGGGCGAGGGCGGAAGCTCCGGCCAGCTAGGCGCCCAGGTTCAGGGCTGCGCGCAGCTCGCTGAGATCTGCGTGGATGGTCTTCGGCCTGCGCTCCGCCGGCAGGAACTGCGGTGTCTTGAGGCCGGTCCCGGTGACCAGGGCGACCACGCGCTCGTGCGGCGCGACAAGAGCTCGGCGGCGGGCCTCGACGAGTCCGGCGAACGCCGCGGCGCCGGCCGGTTCGGCCCAGACGCCCGCGCGTGTGAGCAGTAGCGACGCCGCCCCGAGAATGTCCTCGTCGGTCACAGACAGCATCGTTCCCCGGCTTACCTTGATGTCGCGCAGCACCACCGCGGCGCTGACCGGATCCGGTACCGCGATGCCTTCCGCGACGGTGCCGCCCTCTCCCGGTGGCAGCGGCGGCTGGCCCTCTTGCCGCCGCACCAGGGGATCGAGTCCGGAGGACTGCACGCCGATCAGTCTCGGCGGCGCGCCTTGGACGCCGCACAGGGACAGTTCCCTGAAGCCCTTCGCCAGCGCCGTGATGGTTGGACCGTCCCCCACGGGTGCCACCACGACGTCCGGCATGGTTCGGCCCAGCTGTTCCCAGATCTCGAACGCCACCGTCTTCTTCGCTTCCGTCGTGAGCGGATTCACCCCCGTGTTGCGGTCCAGCCAGCCGAACTCCCGGGCGGCCCGGCGCGACAGATCGAACGCCGCCGTGTAGCCCTCCTGGACCTCGAGCACGTCAGCCCCGGCGGCCAGCATCAGTTGCAGCTTGAGCGGGCTGGTGCCGCGAGGGACGAAGATGACCGCCTTGAACCCCGCGGCGGCGGCCCCGATGGCCAGAGACGAGGCCACATTGCCGGTGGAGGCGCAGGTGACGGTCGTCTGCTCGCGCCTCAGACCGGTCTCCAGAACGAGTGCCGTGGCCCTGTCCTTGTTGGAGCCGCTCGGGCCTCGGCTCTCATCCTTGAGAAAGAGGTGCTCGAGGCCCAATGTGGCAGCCAGCGCCTGCGCCCGCATGAGCGGCGTGCCGCCGACCGCCAGCGGGTAACGTATGGCGCCGGGCTCGAGCGGGAGCAGCTTGCGGTAGCGCCAGATGCCGGAGCCATCGTCGGCTGCCGGCAGAAGGCCGGCATGGTAGCGGTAGGTGATCTCGACATGGTGGCCGCCGGGAAGCGCGGCCGCCTCGTCGATGCTGGCTGCGGAAGAGTGCTTGCCGTTCGGGGCGATGATCCTGATCTCCTCGATCTCGGGCAACCGGGCCACGTCCTTTCAGTGCCGCAGCGATGCTTCGAGCAGGCGGTCGGCGACGTTTCCGACGTCGCCCCAGCGCTGGACAGCCTGCCGCCAGTCTGCGGGGATGGCGTCCTCGCCATAGTAGGCGCCGGCCAGCTGGCCATAGACCGCGCCGGTCGTGTCGGAATCGTTGCCGAGGTTGACGGCGAGATAGAGTCCGCCGAGGAACGTGTCGCCATGGTGGAAGGCCCAGAGCGCGGAGGCGAGCGACGACACGACGTAGCCGCCGCCGTCGATGGCGGGCGGGCGCTTATCCTTGTAGTCCCCGCGGGCGACGGAGGCGACGCCGGGGGCAAGCGGCGCGGCGTCCCAGACGCCTGGGACCGGAGTGAAGCAGGGTTGGAGCAGATCACCTTTGGGTGTCCCCTCGAGAGCTCCCAGGAGGAGTGCGGCGAGATAGCGGCAACCGTCGACGGCTTCCGTCGCCCCGTGCGTGGTCTCGGAGCTCATGGCCGCGTAGCGGAGCGCCGTGGACCGGTCCTGCCGGAAGAACAGGGGGACTGGCGCGAGGCGCATGATTGAGCCGTTGCCCGCCGTCATCGGGTCGTCGCTGCCGCATGCGGGTCCGGGCGAACGCAAGAAGCGCTCGAGGGCGGACCGGGTCGCACCGCCGATGTCGAAGCAGACGCCTGTGCTGCTGCGGACGCCGTCGCGCCACCAAGCGACGTAGCGCCGAAGTTGGTCCTCGCCGTCGAAGCCGTCCGCCTCGAGCAGCGAATCGGCAAGGCAGAGCGCCATCGACGTGTCGTCGGTGAACTGCCCCGGCTCGAGCCGATGCGGCCCGCCGCCTTGCATGTCGAACACCGGGGCGTAGTCTGGGTGGCGGCTGAACTCGATGGTCGCTCCGAGAGCATCCCCGACGGCGAGCCCGAGCATGGCGCCGCGGTAGCGGGAACTCAGGTCCATAGACTCGCCGCCCTTCACGGTCGCTAGGGCCTGCGTTCGACGCGGCTCGTCGCGCCCCTGCCATGGGGGCGGGCCAGCCCGTCCTGACAGCCTCTGGCTGCATTGCCGCAGTTCGCCGTGGCGACCTCGCCCGTCCACCCCGTAGGCTCGGAGCGAGGGGGCATCGAGGTGGCAGAGAGACCAGCGCCGCAGGTCTACATCCTGCGTCTCGGTTCTGCGGCACAGCGAGTTGGGGAGTCTAGGGTGCGTTGGGTCTACGCGATCCAGTGCACCGACGAGGAAGTCCTACGCCAGCAGTTCGAGCTGCTTGGCTCGACGTCAGCACTCGGCCCGCGCGAGATCCAACAGATGCTCGCGGCCTTGCCGGCGGACGCGGTGCTGGCCGGTCCGGGCGAGATCCAGGCGGCCGCCAAGCGTGATCCGGGCCTGCGTCGGGCGTTGAGGGCGGCGCGCGAGGGCCTGCGCGAGGATCCTGCGACATCCGCGACGAACATAGCCGATGAGCGAGACAAGGGGGCCGTATGAGGCGTGCAGATCCTGTTCGACGGGGATCCCGGCATCGACGACGCACTCGCCATCCTGACGCTGCTGCGGGAGCCTGTGGAGGTTCTGGCGATGAGCGCCGTCGTCGGCAACGTGCCGGTCGAGACCGGCTTTCGCAACCTGCGTGATTTGGCCGCCCTAGCGGGGCGTGAGGATATTCCGGTCTTTCGCGGCGCCGAGCGCCCGCTGGTGCGCGACTACGTCTTCGATCCGCTGGTGCATGGCGTGGACGGGCTGGGCGGCGCCAAGATCGCGCCCAGTCGTGCGCCGGAGCGGACGGAGCACGCGGCGGTCGCGATCAGACGCATCCTGGCAG
>JAJZIE010000273.1 GCA_021810725.1 Bacillota bacterium
GCCGGGAAAGGCGCCGCCGGTATCGACGAAGGTCAGCACCGGCAGCGCAACCCGGCCCGCCAGTTCGATGAGCCGCCGCGCCTTGCGGTAGCCCTCCGGCCGCGCCATGCCGAAATTGTGGCGCACCCGGCTTTCGGTGTCGGTCGCGATGCCGCCGTAGGTGAAGACGATCGAGCAGACGAGAGGCCAGGCCACGTAAGGCGTCTTCGTCAATGGCATGGCCCAGTTGGACTTCGCGGGTGCGATGCCGCGCGCTGCGTTGCCGTCTTTGCGCAGCGGCTGGAAGTCGGCGGTCGCGTTGTGGGCCGCTGCTCTGTTGTAGTCCTCCATGGTGCGGGAGAGGGCTGCGGCCGGTAGGCCGAGCTTCTCCGCTAGCTCCTCCACTGTGGCGGCTGTGACCGGCTCGACATCGGTGCCCAGCGCGTGATGGTAATTCGGGATCTCGAACACCTGCTGGTCGCAGATGCAGTAGGCCGTCTGGCCGGGCTGGGTCAGGAACGTGCGGGAGATCCGCTCGTAGGTCTCGTCGATGCTGTCCTCGCCCTCGTCGACAAAGCGCTCGCCCAGCTTGTTGACGAGGATGCCGTACGGGAAAAGCATGACGACCGCCTCCGGCATCCTGCTTCGCGGGTCCACCGGCTCCGCGTGGAACGAGTTGTACTCGCCCGCGGGCTTGGCGCCGAGCGCGAGGGCCGCCTCGATCCCCTCGCCCTTGTTCTGTTCGCCGCCAGGAGAGATGTTGCGCAGCCGATGCACCGGGTGTGGGAAGTACCGGGCCAGCATCTCGGGGTTCCCCTCGAAGCCGCCCGACGCCAGCACGACCGCCTTGGTCCCGATGGTCGCCGGGCCCTGCTGGGTGCCGACCTGTACGCCCACGATCCCGCCGCTCTCGTAGACAATGTGCTGGAAGGCCGTCTCGTAGAGGATTTCGACGCCGTACGACTCGACCTTGTCGGCAAGCCTCTCGACGACGGCCTTGCCACCCCCGACCGGCAGCAGGCGGGGACGCGCAGCCGTAAGGAAGATCGTCGGCAGGTGCTCGAACGCGACGCCCTGCTGCGCCAGCCAGTCGAGCGCGGCGGGCGCCTCGGCGGCCAGCCTGCGTACGATCTTCTCATCGCTGTAACCTTCGGAGAAGGCCATCATGTCCTCGACGAAGTGCTCGCTGACCGTGTTGTTGTCGGCCATGCGCAGATAGGCTCCGGTCCACCGCGAACTGCCGCCGCGCATCTCGCGCGAAGAGCGCTCAAGCACCGCGATCGACACGTCCTCCGCCCCGGCCTCCACCAGCTGCTCGACGCAGGCCAGCGCCGTCGAGAGTCCCGCAACGCCCGCTCCGACGACGATGATGTCGTAATGCCCTTCCATCGCTCCCGTGCCTCCTTCAGCCGAAATCTAGAACGTACGCCGTCCGCCGATCTCCGGCACCCAACACTCGGCACCCTGCCGCTCCCGGCGCAGCGCCTCGACGAACGGTTCCGCCGTCGGCACGAGGGCCGGGAAGGTGCCGTAGTGCAGCGGCAGGGCCAGCCGCGCGCCGAGGTAGGTGACCGCCCGCGCCGCGGCCCCAGGGCCCATGGTGAAGTGGTCGCCGATCGGCACCATGGCCAGGTCGATGGCGTACATCTCGCCGTAGAGCCCAAGATCCGAGAAGAGCGCGGTGTCCCCGAGGTGGGCGAAGGTGAATCCGTCCACCTTGACGATGTAGCCGCTGGCGAGGCCGCTACGCGAGGTGTGCAGGGCTGGGATCATGGTGACTTCGACGCCATCCGCGAGCCTCCGCGTGCCGCCCAGGTTCATCGTGAGGAAGGCATCCTCGGCGACGCCCTCCTCGCGGGACAGCCGCGCCAGCGTCTCCGGTTGGGTCACGATCTTGGCTCCGCTCTTGGCGAAGGCCGGGACGTCCTGCACGTGATCCCAGTGATCGTGCGTGACAAGCGCGAATCCGGGATGCTCAGGTGCTGCCGCCTTCGCCACGGGGCTCTTGCTGTACCAAGGATCAATCACGAGGCAAAGGCCCTGCGCATTGCGCACTTCCACCGTGGAGTGCGCTACCCAGGTGATCTCGACGGACATCTCTCCACTCCTCATCGAGCCGACTTGGCAATCACCATGCGGTCCAGCCGCCGTCGGCGAAGATCACCTGGCCGGTGACGTAATCCGACGCGGCGGTGGCCAGGAAGACGACGAGACCGCGCAGGTCCGTCTCCGGGTTGCCCAGCCGCCCTAGGAAGGTCCTCTGCCGCATCCACTCGAGCCGATCGGGCTGCGCCCCGAGCGGTCCCGTCATCTGGGTCGGGTAGAAGACGCCGGGAGCGACGCAGTTGACCTGGATGTTGTGCTTGCCCCATTCCAGCGCGAGTCCTCGCGTCAGGTTGGCAACCCCCGCCTTGGAGGCGTAGTAGGCGGACTCGGGCAAGGGGCCCACGATGTTCGTGTAGAGCGTCGACGTGTTGATGACCTTGCCGCGCTTCTGCCTGACCATCTCGCGGGCGACGCGGCGGTCGACAAGCCACGTGCCGGTCAGGTTGATGTCCACGATGCGCTGCCACTCGGGCAGGGTCATCTCGAACGCATCCTTGCGCAGCATCACGCCGGCGTGGTGCACAAGGACATCGATCTTGCCGAACGTGTCCAAGGCCGCCGTGACCATCGCATCGACCGCGCCTTCGTCGGCAACGTCGACGAAGCCGATCTCGGCGTGCCGCCCCAGGCCCTCGACCGCCGCCTTGGTCCGCTCAAGGTCTTCCTTCCTTGACGCCTGGTCGGCGAGGTATACATCCGAGCCGTGTTCCGCAAGGGCAAGCGCCGAATGGTAGCCGAGCCCGCCCGCAGACGCGCCTGTAACGAGGGACACCTGGCCTGTCAGATCAAACTGGTTCATCGAATCGCCTCCTGTGTAGACCGGAGCCTGCGGGTCGTCTCATGGGATCTCGCCTTCGCTCGGCCGGGTCAGGGAGCAGCCGCTTCACTTCCTCGTCGCCTCGCCTCCTGACATCCGGCTCACGCCTGGTCGGTGCGCCGCCAGCCTCCCCCCGCGAGTAGCCAGGGCAGGAGCCCCCCTTGCGCCACCATGTCCATCAGGAAGGCCGGCAGGGGTGTGGCCTGGATCTCGGCCTGCGTGCGAACGTTGCGTACGCGGCCGTGCTCGAGGTCGACTTCCAGCCGGTCGCCTGTCCGGGCGAAGCCCGCGATGCCCGGGACCTCCAGGGCGACGAGACCGTTGTTGAACGCGTTGCGGTAGAAGTTGCGGGCGATCGACTCCGCGAACACCGCCGCCACGCCCGCATGCCTCAGTCCGATCGCGGCGTGCTCGCGCGACGATCCCGAACCGAAGCTGCGTCCGGCCACGACGAAGTCGCCCGCCTCCACCCTGCGGGAGAAGTCC
>JAJZIE010000274.1 GCA_021810725.1 Bacillota bacterium
CCTTGTCGACCTCGGCAATCCGCAGGCGGCGAGGTGGCTCGAGGGCATCATGCGGCGGCAACTGGTCGGGAACGGCTTCGACGGCTGGATGGCCGATTTCGGCGAGGAACTCCCGATCGGCGCCAGCACATCGCACGGCATCGCCACGGCGGCCGACCATAACCTCTACCCCGTTCTCTGGGCAAAGGTGAACCAAGCGGTCCTGAAAAGCGCGCACCTCGAAGGCAAGGCCTTCGTCTTCCTGCGCTCCGCCTTCGCCGGCAGCCAGCCCTACCTGCCGTCCATCTGGCTGGGCGACCAGCTCGAGAGCTGGGGCGCGGACAACGGGCTCGAGTCTTCGGTCACCGCGCTGCTCAGCGCCGGTCTCTCCGGCTTTCCAACCGCCTACGGCGACCTCGGCGGCTACACCTCGTTCGACCAGTTCCCGCTGCACTATGTGCGCACCCCGGAACTGCTCAGGCGCTGGATGGAGGTGGCCGCCTTCACGAGCCTCATGCGCAGCCACGAGGGCAACCTGCCCGCGAAGAACGCGCAGGTCTGGAGTTCGCCCGCGATCATGCGGGAACTTCGCCGCATGACGGACCTCTACGCCGCCCTGGCGCCCTACCGCGAGCAGCTGATGCAAGCCGCCGCGCGTAGCGACGCGCCACTCGACCGGCCGGTCTTCTTCGACTACCCTCGGGATGCCGAGGCGTACCGCCTGGGAAGCCGCGAATTCATGCTGGGGCCTGACGTGCTGGTCGCGCCGGTGTACCAGGCCAATGTCCACTCCGTAAAGGTCTACGTGCCCGCAGGGGACTGGCGCGAGATCTGGACGAACCGCACCTACCATGTGGCGCGCGGCACCTTCGTCCAGGTACCGGCGCCGCTGGGGCAGCCGGCGGTGTTCGCGCGCGGTGGCAGCCAGGCGGACCGGGAGCTGGCACGGGCTGTGCGAAGGCTCGTGCCCTGAACGGCCGCAGACGGCGACGCAGCAGCGTGGGCGCGAGACGGAGGGCGAGCGGCAGGATGCCGAACCGCTCCGATCCCTGCGAAGGTCCGCGGCCGCCTGCCCTTGCAGCCTATTAAGGCGCCCTCCTGACGCGCACGCTAGCTGCGAGAACCAACGTCAGGGGGATTCGCCGTGCTGCCGTTCCTCGCACTCGTACCGCCGCCTGCCGTCACCCTCAACCTGCCGGCCGACCCGCGTCCGAAGGAGCCGGTGCGCCTCGTCATCGACACCGATCATCGCACTCTCAGCGTCTATTCGGATCGGAAACTGTACCGCACGTTCCCGGTGGCGGTTGGCAAGCCGTCCACGCCGACGCCGCTCGGCAGCTGGCAGATCGCCCAGAAGGCCGTCTGGGGCGGCGCCTTCGGCACGCGCTGGATGCGCCTCTCGATCCCCTACGGCATCTATGGCGTACACGGGACCAACAACCCCGGCTCCGTGGGGCACTTCGCGTCACACGGCTGCGTACGCATGCTCAACCGCGACGTCGAACAGGTCTACGCCTGGGTCGAGGAAGGCACGCCCGTCGATGTCGTGGGCACACCGCCGCGTCGCGCGGTGGCCGAGGGCTCGCGCGGCAGCGAGGTGAGCGACATCCAGCGGGCGCTTCTCGCCACGGGCGACTACCAGGGTCCGGTGTCAGGGGTCTTCACAGAAGAACTGACGAAGGCTGTGGAGAAGTTCCAGCAGAGCCATGGTATGCGCGTGACCGGTGTCGTCCACCGCTCGACCTACGAGGCCCTCGGCCTCTACCCGCCGAAACGCGTCGATCCGCCCTGGCTCGAGAAGGCGTCGAGACCGCCGGCCAAGGACCAGGCGCAGCCCGCGCCGCAGCGCCACAAACCCGTACTCCTCGCGGCGTACGGGTTGGCGCGACGCCTCTCGGGCGCCCCACGCCGGCTCATGCCAATGGGCCGGGATTTCTCCTGGACGATTGGGTGAGGCAAGCGGGATTGCGCCAGAGCTCGCGCAGCAATTCCGCCTCGCGCCGTCCGATCTCCACTCCGCGAAGTCCTTCGGCCGCGGCCAGCTCCGCTCCGCGCAGCGGCAGCCTCCCTCGATCCAGGACGCCCTCCCGGCCGTAGAGTCCGGCGAACGCCGCGATGCGACGGCTGCCACCCGTGAGCACGAGGACGTCCGCGGCGTCCGCACCGGCTCTCGCCAGAGCTTCACGCCATGCGGGGCGGGCCGCCGTGGCCGCAATCTCGGCGCGTAGCCGCAGCGCGGCTTCCGCGAGGCGCCGTTCCTCACGCGGCCAGCCAAACGCCTGCCAGCGGCGCATCGCCTCATCGGGGTCACCCCTGGTCCAGCCGACGAGACGCGGCACCGGTCCTGCGATGGGTCTCGTTGGGCGCAGCGACGGCAGAACGGCAGCGAGCACGCCGTCCTCACAGGCCCAGCGCAGCGGCTGGTAGCCGCCTGCGGCCCTGAGGAGGCGCCAGAGTTCCTCCCCGACGCGCTCTTGCGACACGTCCTTCAAGGCGGGCGCGAGTTGCCGGGCCACCTGCCTGAGCTGCGGGTCGAGGCGCCAGCCGAGCTCGGCCGCCAGGCGGTAGGCCCTGAGGATGCGGAGGAGATCTTCCTTCAGGCGCTCCGCGGCGGGACCCACGGTGCGCAGGAGCCCGCGGCGAAGGTCGCCGAGGCCGCCCGACGGGTCATGCAGGCGGCCCGCAGCGTCGAGCGCCAGAGCGTTCGCCGTGAAGTCGCGACGGCTGAGGTCCTCCTCGAGCGTGGCGCCGAAGCGAACCTCGTCCGGGTGGCGCCGGTCCCGGTAACGGCCCTCGCTGCGCAGCGAAACCACCTCGAGGCCTGCCTGCGGCCCGTGCAGGACGCCGAAGGCGTCGAGACACCGCTCGGGCCAGCCGAGGATCTGCCTCGCGCGCTCCGGCAGCAGGGACGTCGCCAGGTCGTAGTCGTGGGGCGTGCGCCCGAGCAGCATGTCGCGCAGGGCACCACCCACGAGATAGGTCTCGCCTTCGCGCGCGAGAGCCTGCCACGCCGACCGCACGGCTTCGGGCAGCCGGGCGGGCAGGTTCTCCTGCTTCAGGCGTCGCGCAGCCATCTGAGGAGTTCCGACGTGGAGGGCGCGATCGCCTCGACGCCTAGTTCTGTGAAGACGTCTTCGGCGCTCTCGCCCAGGGCGCCGCCGACGATGCCGCAGAAGTCGTAGCGGCGCGAGGGGTCGATCCGCCGCGCGTCCTGGGCGGTCAGGAAGTCGTCGACGTTGTCGCCGACCATCAGCACGTGCCTGGCCCGCACGGCCTCGGCGAGATACCTGAGCCCCCTGCCGTCCGGCTTGCGGTACGGGCCGTCGCCCGTCAGGCAGAAGTTCTCCGGGAAGTGGATCGCGAAGCCGAACCGCTCCGCCGACGCCCGCAGCTCTCCCAAG
>JAJZIE010000275.1 GCA_021810725.1 Bacillota bacterium
GTCACGGCAGAGGCCCGGGACGAGCCGACCATGCTGCGGGCGATCTGCGAACTCGCGGCGCGGCGCGCGGAGTTGGGTCTCGTCTGGGTGGGGGTGCCGGACGGATCGGGCCATCTCGCCGTCGCCGCGGCGGCGGGGGCCGTGGGCTACCTCGACGGGATTCTCGTGTCCGTCCAGGACGACAGTCCGCAGGGGCAGGGCCCGTCGGGCCGCGCCTGGCGGGAGGGACTGCCGCAGTACGTCGCGTCCATCGCCGACGCTGCGGCTGCCGAGCCGTGGCGCGAGCGGGCGGCGCAGCACGGACTGACGGGCATCGTCACCATGCGCGTCGAACGCTCCGGTCGGCCTTGGGGCATCCTCACCTTCTATCTCACGGCTGGCAGGCGGTTCAGCGCCGACGTGCGCCTCGTGCTCGAGGACATCGCGCGCACGCTGTCGAGCGGCCTCGACCGGCTCGACTCCGTGACGCGCGAGCGCGAGCTCGCCGAGGTGCAGAGCCTGCTGCTGGACCAGGCGGCCGCGGGCATCGCCCTCGCGAGAAAACGCAGAATCGCGGTGGTGAACCGCCACCTCGCCGAGATGCTCGGCTACGGAGGTCCGCAGGAGCTGATCGGGCGCTCGACACGCGTCGTGTATGCGACCAGGGAGGAGTACATCCGCGTGGGCAAGGCCTACCGGACCTTGCATCGGCGAGGCTCCTGCCGCGTGGCGAACGTGCGCCTCGTCCGGCGGGACGGACGGGAGCTCGTGAGCGACGTGCAGATGAGCCTCCTGCGCGGCCAAGACTTCGATACCGTGGTCTGGACGATCTATGACGTGACCGACCGCGTGGCGTACGAGCGGAAGCTGGAGCGGGAGGTCGAGTCCGACGCGTTGACCGGCCTGCCGAACCGCCGCGGGCTCGAGCGGCACCTCGCGGCGGCGCTCGAGCAGGCGCAGCGGCGCGGCACCGCCCTGGCCGTGGGCATGCTCGACCTCGACGACATGGCGAGGGTGAACGCGCGTCTCGGCCACGAAGCCGCGGACCGGGTGCTCCGCACCTTCAGCGACCGGCTGAGCGCCGAGCTGAGATCGGGGGAGTACCTCGCCCGCTACGGCGGCGACACGTTCGTCCTGGTCCTCGGGGATCTGGACCGGAGCCTCGCGGCAGCTCAGCTGCAGCGCACCATGCGCAGGGTGCACGTCGCGGTGGAGGAGCCGTTCGAGCCCACACGCGGCGAGCGCTTCTTCGTTGAGATCAGCCTCGGCGTCGCGGTCTTTCCTGAGGACGGCCGGTCTGCGCCGGACCTGCTCGTCAAGGCGGACGGGATTCTCTCCGATGTCAAGGCGCACAAGCACGACCGGGCCCAATGGTGGCAGCTCGCCTCGGCGGCGCCCGACGCCGAGCCGGCGACCGAGGCGCCGTTCGATCCCTACGGGACCGAAGCTGCCGAGCTCCTCGCAGGCACGCAGGAGCTCTTCCGGCTGGCCGCCGAGGACGTGCGCCGGACCCTCGCGGACCTCGCCCAAGGGGATCCGGACCTGGCCCGCATCCTGTCAGGTCTCGCGGCCACATCGCAAGGCCGCCGTGAAGCCACGCGGAACGAGCGGCTCGACTTCCTCTTCGAGCCGTCCTCCTCCAGGCAGCTGTTGAAGGAACGCTCCCAAAGCATCGGCCGACACCTCAGTCTGGCGGGCGTCGAAGCCTCCCTGCTCTACCGGGCCGTCGCGCTCTACCGCGATTGCCTGACCGCGCGGCTAGGCCGCACGCTGATGTCCGCGCGCGACCGCTACCGACTGCTCCTGGTCGCCGAACGCAGGCTGCAGGACCACTTGGCGGGGCAACTCGCGGCGATGCAGGGCGTCGGGGCCGCCTACTTCGCCGCCGTGTCGGCTCCCCTGCCCGAGGGCCGCGTGCGCCGGGTGGACAGCCTGCGCGACGAGCTTGAGGCCCTGGGCAGGCTGCCGGGTGTGATGGCCGCAGCCCTGGCGCGCCCGGACCCGTACGGCGGCATGGTGGTGGAGCACAGCTCCGGAGAACTGGCGGATGCCGTGGAACGCCTGCTCCACCAAGGCAGGTCCGTCTCGGGCAACGACGACGAGGCGGGCGGTACGGAGTTCTGGCAGGACGAACCCATGCTCCGGGTGTCCAACTTCGCCGCGGATCCCCGCTTCGCCGGGTGGCGGGTGGCCACCGACCGGTTCGGCATCGGCAGCCTGCTCGCCGTCCCGCTGCGGGATCCAGGTGGGCACGTGACCGCCGTCGTCTGCATCTTCGGTCGCTACGCGAACCAGTTCGAGCCCCAGCCGATGCAGCAATTCGCGCAGTCGCTCGCGAAGCGCTGGGAGGAGCTCTGGCGTCGCGCCAGCCAGACGGGCGGCGCTGTCGCGCTGTCGCGCAGCGAGGCGCGCGCCTATCGCCAGCGCCTGTTCTCAGGCGGACTCAGCATGTACCTGCAGCCCATCGTGAACCTGGGCTCGGGACGGCTGGAGAAGGTGGAAGCCCTCGCGCGTCTCGTGCAGGCGGATGGGAGCGTCGTGCCGCCAGGAGCGTTTCTGCCGCTGCTGGGCGATGTGGAGCTCGCCGGGCTGTTCCGCCAGGGGCTCCACGAGGCCCTGGGCCATCTGGCCGGCTGGCGTCGGGCCGGCCACAGCTTCGGCGTGGCGGTCAACCTGCCGCCGACAACCCTGCTGCAGCCCGATTGCGACCGCTGGGTCGCGGAGGAGCTTGCCCGCCACGACGTGGAGCCCTCCTCCGTGACCCTCGAGCTGCTCGAAACCACGTTGGTGGACGAGGCGGCGCGCGACGCCGCCATCGCGCGCCTGGCGCGGCTCGGCGTGCGCCTGGCCATCGACGACCTCGGCGCCGGCTACAGCAGCCTGCGCCGTCTCTGCGCCCTGCCGTTCCACACGGTGAAGATCGATCAGCAGCTCTTGCGGCGCCTGCGCGACGAGCCACCCCTCACCTTCGCGGTGATCGACGCGGTGATCGAGCTTGGTCGGCGAGTCGGGCGGGAGGTGGTGGTCGAAGGGCTCGAGGACCCGGACGCCATTGAGGTGGCGTCTGTGCTCGGTGCGCCGCTCGGCCAGGGCTACGGCATTGGCATGCCGATGCCCGCCCGGGACCTCGTCCCCTGGCTGGAGACATTCACCCTGCCGATCGAGGCGGGCAGGATCCACAGCTATCTTGGCGCTCTCGCCTGGCACTGGAAGCATGGGCACGCGCACGCGCTCGACCGCTGCCCCCTGACCTCCTTCCTCGAGGGCGCGGGCCGCAGCGCCGACCAGGCCCGGCGCCTGCACGCGAGGATCCACGCGGCGAACGGGCGCTCAAACCTGCACGAGGAACTCGGAGCGTGGCTCACGGAGCACATGCGGGCGGAGCGCCTGCCGAACCA
>JAJZIE010000015.1 GCA_021810725.1 Bacillota bacterium
CCTGCAGGGTGTCACTTGCCGTGCCATGATCCCTGAAGGCCTTGAGGGTCGCGGGAGGGATGGTATTGACCGTGTCCGGCCCGATCAGCTCGTCGACGTACAGGGTGTCGGGGTAGGCCGGGTTCTTCGTGGAGGTGCTGGCCCAGAGCGGGCGCTGCACGTTGGCGCCGTTGGCCCTCAGTTCGGCGAACGCGGCGCCGTGGAAGATCTCGTGGAAGGCCGCGTAGGCGAGACGGGCATTGGCGATGGCAGCCTTGCCCTGCAAGGCGAGGCCCCGCTCGCCCAGCTCCGCGAGGCGCGGGTCCAGGAGGGTGTCGACGCGGCTTACGAAGAAGCTCGCGACCGAGTGGATGTGGGAGACGTCGAGGCCCTCGCGCAGCCGGCGCTCGAGGCCACGGACGTAGGCCTGCGCGATCCGCCGGTACTGCGCGAGCGAGAACAGCAGGGTGACGTTGATGTTGAGACCACGGTAGGTGAGCTCCTCGATCGCCACCGCGCCTTCCTCGGTGCCGGGAACCTTGATCATGATGTTGGGCAGGCCGAGGCGGCCGAAGAGATGCCGGGCCTCCGCGATCGTGCCATCGGCGTCATGGGCCAGGCGCGGAGACACCTCCAGGCTGACGAACCCGTCGTGGCCCCGGCTGGCGTCGTGCACGCCGCGCAGAATGGCGGCGGCCATGGCGATGTCGCGGACGGCGAGTTCCTCGTAGATCTCGCTGGTCTCGGCGCCGAGCGCGCTGAGGGCCGCGATCTGCGGGTCGTAGTCCCGGCTGCGTCCGATCGCCTGTTCGAAGATGGACGGGTTCGAGGTGACGCCGCGGACGCCGTCCGCCACGTCGCGGCTGAACCCGCCGTCTTGCAAGTAGGAACGCAGGATGTAGTCGAGCCAGACGCTTTGTCCGAGCTCCTGCAGGTCGATAAGATCAGACATGAGGGTCCCCCTTCGCCAAGAGTTCCGCTACGGCCTGGGCCGCCGCTTCCGGCGTCAGGCCGAATTCGCGGTAAAGCACCTCGCCCGGCGCCGATGCGCCGAAGTCCCGCAGGGCGACGAAGCTGCGCCGCGGCCCGAGGAAGGGCAGGAACTGCCCTGGCTCGCCCGCGATGACCACAACCTGCGGCAGGCCGGGCGGCAGAACCGCTTCCCGCTCCGCCGCCGGACGCGCGGCGAAGTTCTTCAGGCACGGCGCCGACACCACGCGGGCCGCGACGCCGCGCGCGTTGAGAAGGTCCTGGGCGGCGAGGGCGATCGAGACCTCGCTGCCGGAGGCGATAAGCACCGCCTGGGGCTGGCGTTGCGCGTCGCGCAGCACGTAGGCGCCGAGCTCCACGGCGTCCTCCGGCACGCCCGCGAGCACGGGGAGCTTCTGCCGGCTGAGCGCGAGGGCGGTCGGGTGGTCCTCCGCCGCCGCGGCGAACGCCCAGCCGAGGCGCGTCTCGTTCGCGTCGGCCGGCCGCACCACGTAGAAGTTCGGGATCAGGTCGAGTGACGCGAGCTGCTCGATCGGCTGGTGGGTCGGCCCGTCCTCGCCGAGTCCGATCGAATCATGAGTCAGGACGTAGGTCACCGGCAGGCGCATCAGCGCGGCCAGGCGCATCGAGGGGCGCATGTAGTCGGAGAAGATCAGGAAGGTGCCGCCGAACGGTCTGAGGCCACCATGCGCGGCCATGCCGTTCATGACGGCGGCCATGCCGTGCTCGCGGACTCCGAAGTGGATGTTGCGCCCGGAGAACTCGCCCGTGGCGATGTCGCCGAGGTCGACGAGGTGCGTGTCGTTCGACGGCGCAAGGTCGGCCGAGCCGCCCAGGAGCTCCGGCAGGCGCTTCGCGAGGTGCTGCAGCACCTTGCCGGACGCCGAGCGGGTCGCCATCTCGCCCTCAGGCGGGAATGGCGGAATCGCCGGCCTGAGGTCTCCCGGCGAGCCGCCCCTGATCACCCGCAGGAACTCGCGCTGGAGCTCAGGCTCCTCCTTGCCCAGCCGTTCGACCCGCTCCTGCCACGCCCGCACCAGGTCCCGTCCCCGTTCGCGGTAGCGCTGCGCGAGGGCCTTGACGTCGTCCGGCACCCAGAACGTCTCGCCGTCGGGGATGCCAAGGAAGCGGTGGGTCGCCGCGGTCGCCTCGGGACCGAGAGCGGCTCCGTGGACGGCCGGCGTATCCGCCTTGGGCGAGCCGTAGCCGATATGGGTGCGCACGCGGATCATCACGGGTCCGGTTCTGGCCTCGGCCTCGGAGACCGCGGCATCGATCGCCGCAAGGTCGTTGCCGTCGTCGACCTGCATGACCTGCCAGCCGTAGGAGCGGAAGCGCTCGGTGGTGTCGTCGGTGAAGGCGATGTCGGTGGATCCCTCGATCGAGATGCGGTTGTCGTCGTAGAGGACGATCAGCCCAGGCACCTGGAGATGTCCCGCGAACGACGCGGCCTCGTGCGAGATGCCCTCCATGAGGTCGCCGTCGGAGCAGATCACGTAGGTGCGGTGACCGACCACCTCGTTGCCCTGCCGGTTGTAGCGGGACGCGAGATGCGCGGCTCCGAGCGCCATGCCGACCGCATTCGAGATGCCCTGGCCGAGGGGACCCGTGGTCACCTCGACGCCGGGCGTGACGCCGCGTTCGGGGTGGCCCGGGGTGCGGCTGCCCCACTGGCGGAACTGCCTGAGTTCGTCCAGTTGGAGGTCGTAGCCGAAGACATGCAGGAGCGCGTACACTAGTGCCGAACCGTGGCCAGCGGAGAGGATGAAGCGATCGCGGTCCGGCCAATCGGGTTCGTGGGGCGCGAAACGGATATGCCGGGAGAAGAGCACATAGGCCATCGGGGCTGCGCCAAGCGGGAGCCCGGGATGGCCGGAGTTCGCCTTTTCCACCTCGTCCACCGCGAGACCCCTGAGGACGTTGACGATGCGCGTATCTTCGTCGCCGAACCGGCTGGTGCCGCCTTTGGCCCTCAGGCCCGCCGCCGTCGGCGTACCCGATCCAGTTGCCGTCCGCGGATCTCCCGCGGCTCCGTTGACGTGCTGCAAGACCCTGTTCGCCCCTTCTCTGGATCTGTCCACGGCGTCCTCGCCGCGGATCCCTGCGTGCCACGGATCAGAGGAACCAACCCGCAACCACAGTAAATTGTATCATGTGGGGTTTGTCCCTCGGACAACCGGGGGAGGGAGGCGGCGGTGCGCCGCCGAATCGCCGTTCTCCAGCGATCGCAAGGAGGAATGACCTTGGCACCCCCCCGCTCCAAGCAGACGGGTCGCAACTCGACCACCATCATCATCATCGCGGCGGCCGTCGTGCTCGTCGTGGTCGCCGTGGTCTGGGGGCTCGCGCTGGGCAGCTCCGGCCCCAAGGCCGCACCGAAGGCCAAGGCGAAGACGGTCACGGTCGCCCTCGTGAACATGAGCGGCCGGCCCACCCAGGTGGCCCTTTCCGGCAAGCCGGTGACGGTTGTGGAGTTCTTTGCCGTCTGGTGTCCCTACTGCGCCTACGATTCCAGATGGGTCATGCCGGACTTTGCGGCCAAGGTGCAGAAGGCGGGCGGCCGGATTTTCGCTGTCGACGCGTCGCAGCAGCTCGGACAGGCCGTGCCTGGCCCCCTGGGACACCCGGAGCAGGGCGTCGAGGGCAGCCATCTGCAGCCTCCCGCCAGCCAGGAGGAGTCGATGAGCCTCAAGGCCATCGCGCACTACCAGGCCACGTTCCACCTGCCGTTCCCGCTCTATTACGACGAAGGGCTGACCTACGCGACGCAGGTCGGGCTGCAAGGCTACCCGTCCTTCCTCTTCTACGACTCGAAGGGCAAGGCCGTCGTCGGTCTCGAGGGCTGGCAGACCGAGTCGCAGCTCTGGCAAGCCTACCAGCAGGCCGCCAAGAAGTAGGACTCGTTGCCTGTGCTACAATCCGTCGGGAGGATGATGGCGTGCGTCTTCTGGTGCTGAACGGCCCCAACCTCAACCTGCTCGGCGAGCGCGAGCCGGAGCACTACGGCCGTGCGTCCTGGGCGGAGATCGAGGCCAGTCTCAGACGGCGGGCGGCCGAGCTCGGCGTCGAGCTCGACTGCCGGCAGCACAACAGCGAAGGCGGCATGATCGACATCCTGCATGCCATGCGCCACGAGGTGGATGGCGTCATCTTGAACGCGGGCGCCTACACCCACTACGGCTATGCCCTGCGCGACGCGATCGCGGCCATCTCGCCGCCGGTGATCGAGGTGCACCTGAGCCTCCCGGAGAGCCGCGAGGAGTGGAGGCACGTCTCCGTGATCGCTCCGGTCTGCGTCGGGCGGATCGCGGGCTTCGGCCCGCTCTCGTACGAGCTGGCGCTCGAGGCGTTCGCGCGGCGGGTCCGATCTGAGGGGGCGGATAGTCGGTGAGCGAGGAAAGACTGACCGCGCTGCGGGCGCGCCTGGCCGCGGAAGACCTGGACGGCTTCATCACGTTCACGGAACAGGACTTTTCCTATCTGGCGGACTTCAGCGGCGACGCGGGAGCGCTTCTGGTGGGTCGGGACGATGCGCTTTTGCTTACCGACAGCCGCTACATCGAGACGGCCGAGGCGGAAGTGCGCGGCGCGCGAACCGCCCAGCACGGCGCGCCCATGACACAGGACATCGCGCAGGCCGTACGGGAGATGGGCGGCGAGCGCTGGGGCTTCGACGCGACGGCGGTCACGTTCGACATCTACCAGCGCCTGCAGGAGAAGGGCGTGCCGCTCGTGCCCACGAGGGGCATCGTGCTCTCGCTGCGCATGGTCAAGGACCAGGAGGAGATCGCGAAACTCAGGCGCGCGTGCTCGATCGCGGCGGACGCGCTCGAGGAGGCGATCGACCGCGTGCGACCTGGCCTCAAGGAGCGTGACATCGCGCTCTGGCTCGAGGTGCGCATGCGCGAGATGGGGGCCCAGGGCCCGGCTTTCCCCTTCATCGTGGCTTCGGGTCCGCGCGGCTCCCTGCCGCATGCCACGGCGGGCGAGAGAACCTTCCAGCCGGGTGACCTGGTGACGTTCGATGTCGGTTGCCGCTACTTCGGCTATCATTCAGACATCACGCGCACGGTCGCCCTCGGTACGCCGCCGGCCGAACTGCAGCGCGTGTACGAGGTGGTGCGCGAGGCGCAGGAGGCCGGCATCGCGGCGGTGAGGCCAGGGGCCGCCGCCCGCGACGTGGACGCCGCCGCACGGCGGGTGATCGAGCAGGCGGGCTACGGGGAGCGGTTCGGGCACGGCACCGGGCACGGCGTCGGGCTCGAGATCCACGAGTGGCCGCAGATTTCGTCGCGCAGCGAGGACACGCTGGAACCAGGGATGGTCCTCACGGTGGAACCGGGCATCTACCTGCCCGGTTTGGGCGGTGTCCGCATCGAGGACACCGTGCTCGTCACGGACGAAGGGGCGCAGATCCTGACGGTTTCGCCGAAGTCGCTGCGCATGCTCTGATCGTGGACGTACGGGTCCGGAATCAACCACGGATGGGGGACGAGACGTGATTTCCTCGAACGATTTCCGCAATGGGGTAACGATCGAGATCGACGGCCAGGTCTTTTCGGTGATCGAATTCCAGCACGTCAAGCCGGGCAAGGGTTCGGCCTTCGTGCGCACAAAGCTCCGCAACGTGAAGACGGGCGCCGTCGTGGAGCGCACCTTCAACGCGGGCGAGAAGATGCCGAGGGCGCATGTCGACCGCCACGAGATGCAGTACCTCTACGCGAACGGCGACGAGTACAGTTTCATGGACACGGAGACGTTCGAGCAGGTGAGCCTGACCTCGACGGAACTTGGCGACGCGCTCCACTTCCTCAAGGAGAACATGACCATCGCGCTATTGCAGTTCCAGGGTACGATCATCGGTGTCGACCTGCCGAACTCGGTCGAGCTGGAGGTCGTGGAGACGGATCCCGGGCTGCGTGGCGACACCGCGACCGGCGGCACGAAGCCGGCAAAGCTCGAGACGGGTTACGTGGTGCGGGTGCCGCTCTTCATCGAGAACGGGGACAAGCTGATCATCGACACGCGGTCCGGCGAGTACCTCTCGCGGGCCTGATCCGCAACAAGCAACGGGAGAGGGCCCGGCGGGTGCGGCGCAGACCGCAAGCCGGGCCCTCGTGCTTCGACCTGGCGCGTCCGGACTAGACGGTGCCGGTCGCGTTGATCGCGGTGGTCGGGGCGCCCGCCGTGTCGTCGACGACGGACTTCGCGGTCGTGACCCTGAGCGCGTCCGTGGAGGTCAGCGGGGTGCCCGCCACGGTGGTGATGACCACCGTCTGGCCGTTCACGGTGACACTCGCGACGCCGAGGGACTGGTTCGTCGTGGTGTCGGTGACGGTGTAATCGCTGGGCGTCGTGTCAAGGCTGGCCGCGTTCAGCGTCTTGTCGTAGGTGACGGTGATGGTCAGGGTTTCCTGGCCGGACGTCACCGTGGCCGCGGTACCGAGGTTCGGGCTCGCGGTGGCGCCCCACTCGACGGCGACGGACGGCGTCGACGGCATCGACGTGCCCGGCGCGCCTACCGCCTCGACCTCGAACGTGTAGCTGGTGCCCGCGCTGAGGCCCGTCACGGTCGTGCCGTTGCCGGTCGGGGTGCCGCCGTTCGCTGATGCAAGCGGAGCGTAGGCGCCGCCGCTCGACTCGAGCACCTGGTACGACGTCGCTCCGGCGACAGGAGTGAACGTGAGGGCGATGCCCGAGGACGTCTCCTGCGCCGCCAGGTTGCCCGGCACGGCAAGACTGGCCGCACCGCTGGCCTGGATCGGCGTCGTCGGTGCGCCGGCCGCGTCGTTCACGACCGACTTCGCGGTCTTCACCGCGATGGTGTCGGTCGCGAGGGAGGCGATGCTCGCGGGCTGCGTGACGATGGTGAGGGTGCTGCCATTGGCCGACACCGACTGGACCCCGAGGCTCTGGCCGGTCGTCGCGTCGGTGACGGTGTAGTCGCCCGTCGCCGTGTCGACGCTCGAGGGGTTCAGGGTCTTGTCGTACGGGATGCCGATGGTGACGTACGCGGTCCCGCCGGACATGGTCGCGGCGACGGAGGCGCTGGCTCCCGCCTTGGCGCCCCACTCCACGGCGCTTGTCGCGCTGGACGGCGCCGAGATGGCATTCGAGGAGACGGCTTCCACCTCGAAGGTGTAGCTCGTTCCGGCGCTGAGACCGGTGACGGTGGTCGTGGCGCCGTTCGGGGTGCCGCCGCTGGCGGCGGCCACCGGAGCGTATGCGCCGCCGTTCGACGCGAGGACCTCATAGGAGGTCGCGCCAGTCACGCCGGTCCAGCTGAGCGCGATGCCCGTCGCGGTTTCCTGGGCCGAGACGTTCGTCGGCGATGTGAGCGTCTGCTGGCTGCTCGCGTCGATGGGCGTCGTCGGGGCGCCGGCGAGGTCATTCACGACCGACTTCGCCGTGGTGACGGTGATATTGTCGCTGCCCAGCGTGGCGATGGTCGTAGGCTGCGTCACGATGCTGACCGTGCTTGCGTTCGCGCTCACCGACTGGACCGCCAGGGCCAGACCCGTGGTGGTGTCGATCACGGTGTAGTCGGTCGCCGCCGTGTCGAGGCTCGCGGGAGCGAGCGGCTTGTCGTAGCCGACGGCGATCGTCGCGTAGCTGTTGCCGCCCGACGTCGTCACCGAGACGGTGGCGGTGCCTGAGGACCTCGCGCCCCATTCGACGGAGCTGGACGCCGCCGACGGCTGGGATGTGCCGTTCGGCGTCACGGCCTCCACCTCGAAGGTGTAGCTTGTACCCGCCGCAAGGCCGGTCACGGTCGTGCCCGTGCCCGCCGGAGTGCCGCCGTTCGCGGCCGGGACCGGAGCGTACGCGCCGCCGCTCGCCTCAAGCACCTGGTACGATGTCGCGCCGCTTACACCGGTCCAGTTGAGCGCGACGCCGGTGGCCGCCTCGCTCGCCGTGACACCGGTGGGTGCGGTGGACGTCGAGCCGCCGCCTTCACCCTGCGACGGGTGGACGAGGATCATGTCGACGAGACCGCTGGGCCCGACAACGAGGCGGACGAACGCGCCGACCGCCACCTGCGAGACCGAGCCGTGGGCCCCTTCACCCGGGATGACCACCTTGACGGCGGGGCTCAGGGTGTACGTGCCGGACGGCAGGCTGCCGCGGTCGTCTTCGCCCTGGTCGTCGCCCTGGCCTTGGCTGGCCTGGATCGTGATCTGGCCATTGCCGATCGCGGTCACGGTACCGGAGACGCTGCCCGCGTGCGCCTGCTGTGTGCTGGCGCCCTGCAGGTCCACGATGACGCTGGCGTCACCCGTCTGGTCGAGGGTCAGCATGACCTGGTCCCCCGCCTTGAAGCTCGACAGGGAACCGCTCTGGCTGCCGTAGTCGATCTCGGCGTTGGCCGCGATGGTGTAGGTCGCTTGGCTCTGCGACCCGGAGGACGCCGAGTAAGGCTGGATGGTGATGGTCTGCGCCGCCTGGCCGTTGACGGTCGTGGTGCCGGTGCCGACGAAGGTGCCGCTGACGCTGGACGCCTGCCCGAGGCCGAGGAGCAGTTCAATGCGTTGCAGGATCACGGCGAGCTGAGCGCGCGTGATGGTGACGTCGGGCATCAGGTTGCCCTGGGAACCCTCAAGCAGGCCCAGACCTACGGCCAAGGCCAGCGAGTGGCGGGCCCAGCCCGGTACCTTGTCCTGGTCGCGGAAGTTCGCGAGGTTTCCGAACTGCGTCTGCCCCTGCAATCCGAGAGCGTTGACGATCATGGCCATGGCCTGCGCGCGGGTCGCCGCCTCGCCGCTGCCCACCTGGCCGCCGAGGCCCGACATCATGCCGGCTCGCGAGGCCTGCTCGACCTCGGCGCCGAATGACTCGCCAGCTTTCGAGTGCCCCTGGAAGCGCAGCAGGACCGCCGCGAGCTGGCCGATGGTGATCGGCTTCTGCGGCGCAAACGTGGTGGGTGTCACACCGTTCAGCAGGCCCTGCTGCGCCAGCATGTCGATCGCTGGTGCCGCCCACTTTGCACGACCCAGGTCCTTGAAGCCGCCGTGGTGTCCCTCAGCGGCTGCGCTGCCGAACGTCGACAGGGCAAGGGTGCCCGCGAGCGCGGCGACGATGAACCGTCTCGATTGCAATTCTCCACCTCCGAATGCTTTTTTAGGGCACGGATCCACCGCACTCCGTCACATCCTTCGCAGGGCTTGCGCCTCTTCTGAGGGTTGGTCCCCGCTCGGAGGAGAAAAGCGCGCGGTGGGCGGGCAGGCATGCGCGCGGACGAGGCTCCATGGCCGACCGCACCGGTCGGCCATGGAGCCCTCCGGCTCTCAGAGTGTTCCGGTGGCCGCGATCCGGGTGGTGGGGGCACCGGCCGAGTCGTTCACGACCGAACGCGCGGTCTGAACCTCGATGCTGTCCGTGAGCGCCCTGGGTGCCGCCAGAACCGTTTGGACGATGACGGTCTGACCCGATACGGCGACGCTCGCGACGCCCAGGGACTGATGCGCCGTCAGATCGGTGACCGCGTAGGCGCCCAGGTTCTCGTCGAGGGTCGCCGCGGCGAGCGCCTTGTCGTAGGGGATCGCGATGCTGAACGACTCTTCGCCCGCGAGCTCCGTCACCGTGGTGGTCTCCGTGGGGGAGGACTTTGCGCCCCACTCGACTGCGGCGCTGGGCGCCGACGGCAAGGAGGCGCCGGCCGCCGTCACGGCCTCGACCTCGAACGAGTAGATCCCTCCGACTGCGAGACCGCTGATCTGGGTGCCGTCGCCGGCGCTCGCTGCGCCGCTTTCGGGCGCCACAGGGGTGTAGCTGCCACCGTTCGCTTCAAGCACCTGGTAGGAGGTTGCGCCCATGATCGGTGTCCAACGGACGTAGACGCCAGCCGCGGTCTCCTGCGCGGAGACGCCGAGCGGCGTCGCGAGATGCGCGCTGCCGCTGGCGTTGATCGGCGCCGTGGGGGCGCCGGCCGCGTCGTTCACCACCGACTTCGCGGTTGTTACCTGGAGCAGGTCGGTGGTCAGCGTCGACGTGAGGCAGGGGACGGTGGTGACCGTCAAGACGTTGCGGCTGCCGGTCACCTGTGCGACGGCAAGCGGGCTGTGGGTCGTCTCGTCGGTCAACTGGTAGTCGCCCGGGCTCAGGTCGAGGCTGGCGGGGTTGAGCGGCTTGTCATACGCGATCGAGATGTCGGCGTGCGCGTAGCTGCCCGACGTGACCACGGTCACGGAGGCGACCGAAAGGGACTTGCCACCCCACTCGACGACGGCGGACGGCGCCGAAGGCCGGGAAGAGCCGCCCGCGCTGAGGGCTTCAATCTCGAAGGTGTAGGAAACTCCTGCGGTCAGGCCGGTGACAGTGGCGCCGGTGTAGGTCGGAGCGCCTCCGTTCGCGAAGGACACGGGGGCATAGGCGCCCCCGCTCGACTGAAGAACCTGGTACGAGGTGGCTCCGCTGACGCCCACCCAGTCCAGCGCGACACCGGAAGCGGTCTCGCTTGCGGTGACGCCCACGGGCGCGCCAAGCGTCGGCGCGCCACCGCCTGTCGCGGGAAGTGACTGGGCGATGATCAGGTCGACGCGGCCAGCTGGCCCGATGACCAGACGCACGAACGTCCCGGTCTCGATCTGGGTGATGGAACCGTGGACGCCTTCGCCCGGGATGACCACTTTGACGTCAGGGTTCAGGACATAGGTGGCGGTTCTCGGGCCGGGCGTCTTCTTGCCGTGCCCCTTGGAGCTGCCCTGGACGCTGATGGAGATGTGTTCGCCGCCGATCGCCGTCACGGTGCCCGCGACGACGCCGGGTTGGGCGTTCGTGGCGAGGGGCGGCGCGATATCCGTCACGACGACCGCCTGCCCGGTCGCATTCAGCGTCAGTGTGACTGGATCGCCTACCTGGAACGCCAAGAGCGATGCCGGCAGGTTGCCGTCGTAGACTTGAGCGTCTTGGGCGAGCGTGAAGGTTTGCCCGCCCGCGGACCGCCCCGGAATGGCAAGGGTGATGGTCAGAAGCGGTTGGCCGTTCAACACCGTGCTGCCCGATGCGACGTATCTGCCTTGTGTGGTGCCGCCGACCATGGCTCCGAGACCGAGCTCGCTCTCGAGGCGCCGCAGGACGACGGCAAGCTCCGCGCGGGTCAAGTCGCCGTCAGGCTCGAGGTACCCGCCCGACCCCGAGAGGATACCCAACTGGACAGCCAGCGAGAGCGGTTGACGGGCCCAGGGCGGCACCTGGGCGGCGTCGCGGAACTGCCCCAGACGCACACCTTCGACGCCTTGCAGATGCAACGCGTTGACCAGCATGGTCATCGCCTGCGCGCGGGTGGCTTTACCAGACGCCCGCGTTGTGCCACCCACGTCGGTCAGCATGCCGCTCTGCGCGGCTCGGGTGAACTCGGACCCGAACGGAGCCCCTTTGGGGGCACCGCCCTCGAAGCGCAGCAGGACGACTGCCAGCTGGCCGATGGTGACGGGTTGGCCAGGCCCAAACCGGGACTGGCTGAGCCCTGTGAGGATGCCCTGGGACGTCAGCGTCTCGATGGCCGACTCGGCCCAGGCCGCGTTGCCAAGATCCTGAAACTCGTTGTGGGGTCCGCCTGCGGACGCGCAACCGAACGTTGACAGGGCGAGGGTGCCGGCGATCGCCGTGGCGACGAGCAACTTGGAGTGCACATACCCACCTCCGCGTGGATGGGGCGCGCGGAGCCCCGCGTCCCTTCCATACGCTTCGCGGGCCTATGGCCTGTTTTTGGGGGTTAGGAACAATAATGACAGCCCGTCCATTTTCGACCGGCTGGACCCGATCCGACAGACGGACCGCTCACGGCTTGCGACCGAGGGCGGCGATGGAAAGGCTGGCCTCCCAGTCCCAGAGTGGCGCCGTCATAGACCAGTCCAGGCGCTTGCGTATGAGAGCGCGCAACTCGAGGAGTTCGCTCTCGCCAAGCACGGAGTGGTCGTGGCCGGCAACGAGCTCGTCGACCCAGGCCGTGAGCTGCTCGTGCTCCAGTTCGCGATGGCGCTTTCGCGCATCGTTCGGCGTTCGGCGGTCATCCGCCGCCATCACGTGACCCCAGGCGTTCAGCTCGAGTTCCTGGAGACCGAGCTCGGCCATCAGCGCCCACAAGGCCCGCACAGGCCAGGCCCTGCTGCCGATTCCCGGTGCGGTCGCGGGGTATCCCGAGCGAAGCGCGCCAAGGAGTTCCCGGAGGCGCTCCGCTCCCGGGTACGGTGTTTGACCTTCGACATGGTCGATGCCGGCGAAGACGATGCCTCCCGGACCCGCGACGGCTTCCGCGACGCTGACCGGGCCGCCCGGGCGGCAGACGCGCGTCATCTCGGCGATCGCCCGCCTTGGATCCTCCAGGACGCCGATGCCGGTATAGCTCGTAACGGCGTCGAACGAGCCGTCCGCGAACGGCAGGGCGTAGGCGTCCCCGACCAGGTAGCGCACCCCGACCTGGCCCGCCGCGGCGGCCTTCTCCCTTGCGCGCGCGATGAACTCCTCGTCGAGGTCGACGCCCGTCACATGGCCCGGCGCTATGCCCTCCGCGAGATAGGGGGCCAAGGTGCCCGGCCCGCACCCGACCTCCAGCACCCGCATGCCGGGCCGCAGGCCGAGGTAGCCAAGCAGCGTCTCGCGCCACTCCGGCCTGAATCTTGAGGCCCGGCTCTCCTCGAGGACCTCCGCGCTCTGAATGGCGGACCAGCGAAACCTGTCCATGGGAGACACCTCCGACATTGGGAGACTCGTCCTTCCTGCCGCCGCTGTCAATGGCGACAGCACGTCTAGCTTCGCTGGGCCAGGCATAGCGATGTGGTCGGAGGTGCGTGGGCATGCCAGCCGCGGCAAGGGCCGAACAGGGCACCGAGACTCCCTGGGCGCAGATCCGACCGTACGTCGCGGAGCGCCTGGCTCTCGCCCTGGACCTTCTCGAGCCGACCCTGTGGCAGGACGCGCGGGAGATCCGCCTGCGCGCTGGCCGGGAGATCCGCCTCGTCGGGGCCGGCGGCCGCGACCGGGTGCTTGGGCCGACGGTGACGGCGCAGGACCTCGAGCACTGCCTCGAACATTTGACGGGCCACTCCCGCTACGCCTGGGAGGAGGAACTGGCGCAAGGGTATCTCACCATTCCAGGCGGCCACCGCGTCGGCATCGCCGGCAGCTGGAGCGCCCCCGGAAACGCCAGCCGCGCCGTGCGCCACGTCGGCGGGCTCAACTACCGCATCGCCAGAGCCGTCACGGGACCCGCCGCGTCGATCGCCCGGCGCATCTCTTTGGCTGAGAGCCCGCTCCCGACCATCCTCGTCGGGCCTCCTGGCTGTGGCAAGACGACACTCCTGCGAGACCTTGTGCGAGCCGCCTCCGACGGGCTCTACGGCTGGAGGGGCCACCAGGTGAGCCTCGTCGACGAGCGCTCGGAGATCGCGGCGAGCCATCTTGGCATCCCGGGACACGACGTCGGGGCCCGCACCGACGTTCTCGACGGCGTGCCCAAGACGGTTGGCATGCGCATGGCTTTGCGGGCGCTGGGGCCCGAATTGCTCGCGACGGACGAGCTCGGCGGCGAGGATGACGCCGAGGCCGTCCTGGACTGCGCGTACGCGGGTGTGACAGTGCTCGCGACCGCCCATGCGGCATCGCTGGAGGAACTGCGCCACAGGCCCAGCATCGCCCGTTTGATGCGCGAAGGCGTGTTCCGCCGGCAGGTGCTGCTCGGCGGGCAGCCGCGCCCTGGCAGCGTGCTGCGTGTGGAAGACGAGTCCGGGCGCGTCCTTCAGGCCCTCGGCCGATGATCGCGCTGCGGATCGCGCTGAGCCTGGTGATCGCGCTCGCGGGCTATCAGATCGGTTCGCTCGTGGCGGACCGCCAGCGCCGCAGGGTGCTCGAGATCGACGCCTGGCAGGCCCTTCTGCATGTGCTGGCCAGCGACGTCTCTTACACCGCCCTGCCGCTCGGCCAGGCACTGCGCTCGGCGGCGCGCCAGGCCAAGGGGCTCGTGCAGGAGTTTTCGGCCGGCCTCGCCCGGCGACTTGAGGGACACGTGCTGCTGTCGGACGCCTGGCAGGCGGAGCTCGCGCGCCTGCGGCCGCGAAGCTGCCTCACGCCGGACGATGTCGCGCCGCTGCTCGAGCTCGGTGAGCAACTCGGGCGCTTCGGGCGCGACGAGCATCGCGGCTTCTTCCTGCGCTGCCAGGAACGGATGGGCATCCAGAGGCGTGCGGCCGCCGACGAAAGTACCCGCGGAGGGCGGATGTGGCGTACGCTCGGCGCCGTCGCAGGCGTCGCCCTGGCTCTCGTGCTGCTGTAGACGGGGAGGGAACTGCAGTGACCATCAACATCGACCTCATCTTCAAGCTCGCCGCGGTCGGGATCCTGATCGCCGTGATCCACACCGTCCTGACGAAGGCGGGCAAGGACGAGATCGGCCATCTCGTCACCCTCGCCGGCGTCGCGCTCGTGTTCATGGTGGTGGTGGATCTCCTGACGCAGCTGTTCTCGTCGGTGAAGACGCTCTTCAATCTCTGACGGGGGAGGTCGTCTCCTCTGGCCATTGTCCAGTTCGTCGGCATCGCGCTGGCCAGCGTGGTGCTGATCAGCGTCCTCAGGCGCGAGCGCTCCGAATTCGCCGTCCTGCTGTCGCTGGCCGCAGGCGCCGTCCTCTTCCTGCTCATCCTGCCGGAGCTCGCCCAGGCTCTACGCCTCATCGACCAGCTCGCGATGCTGGCGCACGTGCGCCTCCTCTACCTCGACGTCGTCCTGCGCGTGATCGGCATCGCCTACCTGGCGGAGTTCGCCGCGCAGGTCGCGCGTGACGCCGGTGAGGGCGCCCTGGCCCAGAAGGTGGAGCTCGGCGGGAAGGTCCTGATCCTGGTCCTGGCGGTGCCGATCGTCGGCGCGCTCGTGCATCTCGTCTTGGGGGTGGGGCTGTGAGGTGGCTGAGGGCCTGCCTCTTTGCCGCTTTTCTCCTGTTCGGCTGGGCTGGACTAGCCCACGCCGCGACGCCGCTGCCGATGCCCTCCGCGACGCTGAGTCCGGCGTACGGCGCCGTCCAGTCTTCGCCGCTCAACTCCTTCCTGCAGCAGGTCAACGAGGCCACCGCCGGCAAGCTGCCTCCCCTTGATCTCGGCAAGATCATCTCCGGCATGGCCCACGGCGGCGGAGCCTACGGCCCGACGCAGCTCGTGCGCGGCGTCTGGGGCATCGTCGCGGGGGACCTCGTGCAGGAGAGCCGTCTGCTCGGTCAGCTCCTGGCGCTCGGGGTGATCGCGGCCCTGCTCGAGCTCCTGGCCGAAAGTTTCGACCGGCAGGACGTCAGCCGGTTCGCGACGGCCGCCGTCTACCTGGCGCTCGCGGTTCTGGCGCTCGATGCCTTCTACCAGGCCGCAAGCCTCGTCGAAAAGAGCGTCGGGCTGATGGTCGGGCTGATGCAGTCCATGCTGCCGCTCGTGACGATGCTGCTGGCCGGGGTCGGCGCCTTCATGACCGCAGGGCTCTTCCACCCTCTGATGCTGGTGGCGATCAACGTGATCGCCGCGATCGTGCGGGGCCTCGTGATTCCTGCCCTGATCGCGGGCGTCGTGCTCGAGGTGATCGGCCAAGTCTCGGGCTTCAAGCTGAGCGGCATCGCGACCTTGCTGCGCCAGGTGGGGCTGTGGACGACCGGCGCGGCCTTGACGCTCTTTGTGGGCCTGATCGCCGTCTACGGGGCGGCGGGCCCGGTGATGGACGGCGTGGCCCTCCGCTCGGGAAAGTTCCTCGCGAACACCTTCATCCCGGTCGTCGGCAAGCTGTTCTCCGACGCCGCGGAGGCGGTGTTCGGCTCCACCTACCTGCTCAAGGACGCCGTCGGTCTCGTCGGACTGCTCGCCGTCGGCTACCTGATCGTCGTGCCGATCCTGAAGCTTCTCGTGCTGATCCTCGTCTTCCGGCTCTCGGCCGGCGTCCTGGCTCCGATCGGCAGCAAGACGGTCGTGGACGCGCTCTCGCAGTTCGCGACAAGCCTCGCGCACCTGGCCATGGCCATGGGCGCGGTCGGCGTGATGTTCTTCCTCTCGATGACCATCGTGTTCGCCGCGGGCAAGGGGGCCTGGGGCTGATGGACTGGCTCTCCTGGCTGCGCGGCATCCTCGTCGTCGCGCTGTTCGGCTGGCTGCTCGAAGCCTTGCAGCCCGCGAGCGCCATGCGCCGCTATACCCGGCTCGTGATCGGGCTGCTGCTGATGGTGGCGGTCCTGGAGCCCCTGACCGTCGTCCTGAAGCAGCGCCTGCCCGCCTTGACGGGCAGCTACTGGCACGATCCGGACGTCCAGGGTCTCCTTCAGCAGGGCTCCGTCCTGCAGACCCAGGAGCAGGCCCAGACCGTAAGCCAGTATCGCAAGGAGATGTCCGAGACCGGCGAGGCGGCCGCCCAGGCGGCGGCCGGCAGCGACGCCCTGTCGGTCTCCGTGACCATCGGCCAGAGCGACGCGCCCACAGGGGCCGAGGTCACGCTGCGCGGCCACCCGGACGCGACGACGCGGACGGCGGTGCGGCGCGCGGTGGCGACCGCTCTCGGCATTTCCGAGGCCGCGGTCCGCGTAGATTCAAGCGAAGGAGGCTTGGCACCTTGAAGGGCTTACTGGACGGTCTCGACGTCCGTCGGCTGCGCACCTGGCTCGTGCTCGGCATTGCGGCCGCCGCGGTCCTGCTCATCGTCACCACGTTCTACAGCGCAGCGCCGACCAGCGCTCCCGCAGCGGCCAGCACGACATCCGCGAAGTCCCAGGTCCCCGGCCAGGACATCATCAACTACCAGAACCTGCTCGCGGGTTCGGTGCAGTCCGCCCTCTCGGCGGTGAAGGGCGCCGGCGCGGTGCGCGTGACGCTCAGCCTGCGCGGCGGACCCGGCTGGATCTATCAGGTCAACCAGACGACGCGGCGCCAGACGACGGGCACGGGCAACAGCCAGTCGGTCGACACGACGAGCCAGACCACCTTGGCCACGGCGGGGTCCGGCCAGACGCCCGTCTTGACGCAGGAGACGGCCCCCAAGGTGGTCGGGGCCCTGATCGTGGCCACAGGCGCAGCGAACCCGGTGGTGCGCGAGGAGCTTAGCCAGGCCGCGGAGGCGCTGCTTGACCTGCCCGCGTATGCCATCGAGGTCCTGCCCGCGGGGGTCGGGCGCTGATGCCCCGGCTCGACCGCGAGCGGGCCTGGCGCCTCTCGCTGCTGCTGGGCATCCTGCTGCTCATCGCGGTCTACCTCTGGTGGCGCGAACACCCGCAGGCGGAACTGCCGCCGCCCGGTACGACGCAGGCCATCACGCGCACCACGGTGGCGCCATCCCTCGATCTTGCGACGGTCGTCAACCTGCGCCTTTCGCGCGACCAGGCGCAAAGCCGGTCGCTAGCCGACCTGACGCAGATCGCCGAGGTGGCGCAGAGCGACCAGTCCCGCCAGGTGGCGGGGGACCAGGCCGCCGATCTGACCCGCGTCATGCGCGTCGAGCAGGAAAGCGACGCGGAACTCGCGGCGCGCGGCTACGAGGCCGCAACGGTCATCTCGTCGGGCCAGGCCGAGGTGACGCTGGCGAATGCCCACCTGGCCCTCAAGGACGTGCTTCGTATCGCATCGACCGTGGAAACGGTGACCGGACTCCCGCCGCAGGCCATCCGCATCATCCCCGGTGGCTGATGCGCAGGCTCTGTGGAGGAATCGCCATTCGGACGGGCGAACATCCTTCTGTTTCACCAGGGAGGGATGATCCATCCGTAAGGTGCTGGTTGCCAACCGCGGCGAGATCGCCGTCCGTGTCATTCGCGCCTGCCGCGAGCTGGGGCTGCGGACCGTCGCCATCTACTCCGAAGCGGATGCGCACGCTCCGCACGTGGAGCTCGCCGACGAGGCGTATCCTGTCGGTCCCGCGCCCGCTCGGCGCAGCTACCTGCACATCCCCTCCATCATGAACGTCGTGACGCAGTCCGGCGCTGACATGGTCCATCCCGGCTACGGCTTCCTCAGCGAGAACGCCGCCTTCTCTTCGGTGTGCCGGCTGTGGGGCGTACAGTTCGTTGGACCGCAGCCCGAAGCCATCGAGCGTATGGGGGTCAAGGCGCAGGCCAAGGAGACCATGCGCGAGGCGTCCGTACCGGTCGTGCCGGGCAGCGACGGGGTCGTGCAGAGCCTCGCGGAGGCGGAGGCCGTCGCGGAACGCATCGGCTACCCGCTGCTTGTGAAGGCGTCGGCGGGCGGCGGCGGCCGCGGCATCCGCATCGTGCAAGGCCCCTCGGAACTCGCGACGGCGCTCGAGCGCGCCGCGAGCGAGGCCCAGTCGAGTTTCGGCGACGGGTCGCTTTACATCGAGAAGTACCTTGTCGACCCGCGCCATATCGAGATCCAGGTCATCGCCGACCGGCACGGCCGCGTCGCCGCGATCGGCGAGCGCGAGAGCTCTTTGCAGCGCCGTCGCCAGAAGCTCGTGGAAGAGGCGCCGTCCACGGCTCTCGACGAGGATCTGCGCCTGCGCATGGAGGAGGCGGCGCGCCAGGCGGCGCTTGCGGTCTCCTACGAGAACGCGGGCACGATCGAGTTCCTGCTCGACCAGAGTGGCGAGTTCTACTTCATGGAGATGAACACGCGCATCCAGGTCGAGCATGGCGTCAGCGAACTGGTCACCGGCATCGACCTCGTGAAGGAGCAGCTCCTCGTGGCGATGGGTGAGCACCTGAACGTGCCGAGCGATTACATGCAGCCGGTGGGGCACGCCATCGAGTGCCGCATCAACGCCGAGGACCCGAGCCAGGACTTTCGGCCGTCCCCCGGCACGATCGAGCGGTTCGAACCGCCGGGCGGCTTCGGCGTGCGCGCCGACTTCGGCGTGCAGACGGGCTCGCAGGTGACGGCCTACTACGACTCGATGATCGGAAAGCTGATGACCT
>JAJZIE010000276.1 GCA_021810725.1 Bacillota bacterium
TGCGGCTCATCGGACCGCGCATGCACGCCATGGGCCATGCGCAGGGGATCGTGCGCCGCGAGGATGGCCTCCTGCGTGCGACGGCCGATCCGCGCGGGGACGGCATCGGCTGGGCCGAGTAGGCAGACCCGCGCCCCAGAGTTCGCTACGGCGTAGGGAACCAGGCACAACCTTGATCGACGTTCATCCCGCAGACGGCCCAGACCTGGCCTCCGTTCGCGGTCATCGAAAAGCCCATCTCGCGGGACCTGTGCCCTCGCCACTTGAACGTGCCGCCGATGCGCACGAGGAACATCGCTCCGTTCGGCGGATTGTCCGTCACGGTGCTGATCACGCGAAGCACCTTCGGGTGCGGATCTCCGTACGTCGCCCCCACCTCGGTCGCCACGCGGGCGATCGCGAGGGAGCTCTCCACACGCGTACCCACCATCCAGAGGAGCGCGATGGCCAGCAGGCCAAGGGCGGTCCAGCGCAGCCAGGGTCGTCGGCCGTTCTGCATCCGCACCACCCTCCGCCCCGCGGGCTCAACCATCCGCGCGGGGCTGCCAGCCAGCGGCAAGCGATCTCTTGCGAGCGCCCACTCTATAGAGCCGTGACGGAAGTACCCTCAGGCGCCCCCTGGTCGGCGACGGCCAGCGGCTTCACCGTGAAGAACGGGATGAAGATGTGCGCCAAGGGGCCGATACCGAGCGCGTAGACGAGCGTGCCGACGCCGACGTTGCCGCCCAGAAGCCATCCGGCGATCAGCACCGTCAACTCGATCGCCGTCCTGGCCTTGCGCAGGGAGTAGCCGCGCGCCGCGAGTCCCATCATGACCCCGTCGCGCGGCCCGGGTCCGAGGCCGGCGCCGATGTACGCTCCGGTCGCGACACCGCAGAGGAACACGCCCAGGACGAGAAGCGCCACGCGCAGCCAGAGCGCGTGGGGCGGAGCGAAGGTACCGAGGATCAGATCCATCACGGCGCCGATCAGGATCGCGTTCAGCAGGGTGCCGATGCCCGGCCGCTGCCGGAGCGGGATCCAGAGAAAGAGCACCGCCACGCCCACCAGGATCGACCAGGTGCCGATCGGAATGCCGGTATGACGCGCGAGTCCCTGGTGGAAGACGTCCCAGGGATCGAGGCCGAGACGGGCCAGAACGAGCAGGGAGTCGCTGATGCCGTAGAGGACAAGGCCGAGAAGGAGCTGGGTGAGCCGCCGCACGGGGCGGTTGCGCGACGCGGGTGGAACGAGCACCGTGAGAAACCAGACCGCGAGGCGGTTCCAGAGGGACCGGGATGCCGTCATGCCCATGGATCGCCTCGCCTTCCCGCGATTGCGCGGTGTCCGCAAGAGTCCGGCTCAGCGAAACGCCAAGCCGGACCCCGACACCTTATATGGCATTGAACATCCGCGCGGGCTTTGGGGCAAGGTCTATGCGAAAATCGGTCAGCGCTTGCGCAGACGGAACACCCGAGTCGAGGATCCCTCGAGGGCGGGGGCGTTCGGGCCGCCGAGGACATAAGTCGCGGAGCCGGCCGGCGCGGGGAACGCGGCAGCGATGCTCTGGCCCTGCTCGCTTGCCACGACGAGCGGCTCCCCAGGGAACGGCCAGATCGTCAGCCGTGCTGCTTTTAGCCCTCGCGCATTCTGCCAGTCGGTGATCGCCAACTGCTCCGCCAGGGGCAGCTGCGCCAGGCGTGCCGCCTGCACAGGGCGCGGCGCGGGGGGCAGCACCGTCTGCCAACCGGTCTCCTGAACCCCAGGCGCGTTGCCAAAGACCGGTCCCGCCGCCTCGCTCACCGCGAGGACCGCGCCCTTTGCGCCGCCCAGGACGACCAGGACCTGACTCAACATGCCACTATAGCCCCCGCCCCGCCGCGTGAAGTTCGGTGCGCGCATGGTGTACACGCCAAGAACCCGGTAGGGCGGAAAGAGAATCGCGCTCCGCAGTGCGATGGCCCGAAGTTGCGCCCTGGACGGCTGCACGGTGTTCATGTTCACGCTTAGGGGCCGCGAGGCGTGCATCCCCAGCACGCCCGCCGCGATCAACGCGACACCGGCCCCGAGCGGTACAAGTCCTTTCCGGTTCAATAGCCGCTCCCCCCGCCCATTCCACCGGTGTATCGGTTGACGGTCCAGGCCTCTCCCGCCGTTGGCGCGACATAGAGCAGGTAGCCGGGGAAGACGAAGGGTCCCTGGACCCCCTTGCCGGGGCGGTACATCGCCTTCAGGGTCGCAAGCGGCTGTTCCCGTCCGGTTCCAGGTGTGTAGAGACTGTTGAGGTTCTGGTTCTCGATGCGGATCATCCCGCCTTGCCAGAGCACCTGAAGCGCGAACCCCGTCTTGCCGGGCCGCTTCAGCCAGATCTCGTACTCGGCGTCGGGAGCTCCGACCACCGTCCAGGCCTCGCCAACGGACAGGGACGGGAATGTGCGGCGGATCGCCGTCCCGACCTTGGTGGGCAGGACCGTACGCCGAAGTCGTGTGGGATTGGCTCCCGTCACCACGTTCTGTCCCACCCCGATGGTCACCGGATGGGTGAAGCTCGTCACGGTGTACCAGGGCTGCGCCGCCGCCAGCCCAAACAGCAGCAGCAGGAGTCCGAGCCAGAAGATGCGGGGCAGCCGGCGGGGCTCACGCGGCTTCTGGCCGAGGATCAGCCAGAGAGCGCTCGGCACGCCGACGATCGCAAGGAGGCCAAGGGCCGTAGAGATCGGCGTGAAGCCCAAAGCCTGCCAGTGCCACGCCATGAGCGCGGCGGCGGCGAGCAGCAGAGCGGCCGCGATCGCCACCGGTCCGACCCGCTTCACGGCCCATCGCCGCGAATCGTTCGCAGCATCTCCTCGTACTCCGAGAGCGAGATCTCGCCTCCGGCGTAGCGGCTCTTCAAGATCTCCTCGGGACCCGGCGGCGTCTCCGCCGGGCGGAAGAACTGCACGAGGCCCACGATCACCAAAACGAGGCCGACGGGCACCGCGAGAACGGCCAGAGCCGACAGAATGCCCGTCAAGGCTGCCCATGGGGTGCCGGTGGTCACGGTCATCTTCGTTGCCTCCGCTTCGCTGCTCGCCCTGAGTGTACGCTCCATGTCACCGGGGCGCTGTCAAGAAACGGTGAAGGATTGCCTTCCCGCCGACGTCCGCGACGCCGCCGTGCCATAATTCTCTCATGGAAACGCGTGAGGGGCCCGCAAAGCGGACCGTGCACCCGGCGGTCCTGGTGATCGAGGATGATGGCGTGCTCCGCGAGGCGGTCGCCCGCCATCTGACGGATGCCCTCGCGGCGGACGTCCGGTCCTGCGCGGACCTCGGGACCGCGCTCAGGGCGCCGGTGCCGGACGTCATCGTGCTCGACCTCGGCCTGCCCGACGCGGAA
>JAJZIE010000277.1 GCA_021810725.1 Bacillota bacterium
GCTGGTCGTCCTCCTGGGGGCGACAGCGGCGCGCGTGTTTTTCGGGAGCAACCGGCTCGCCGATCTGCGCGGTCAGCGCGTCGAGCGAGACGGGCGGATTTACTACGCGACCTTCCATCCCGCGTTCCTGCTGCGTGATCCCCGTCAGAAGCCGCTGGCGTGGAAGGACTGGCAGGCCATCCGCGACGCCTTGCGGGGCATCCCGCCCGATGGTGGGGATCAGCCGTCGGAGCAGGACGAGTCGGTGGACGCGGCCCGCTCTCTTATGCCGTACCTGGACCGGTCGGTGATGACGCCAGAGGGGACGGGACGGCTCGTGCAGGTATTCCGCGAGCGCTCGGCCGTGGTGTTGGACGCGCGGCCAGCGAAGGTGACGTACTTCCCGACGGAGGTACTGGCTGGGTTACTGACTGTGCGACAGGCCGGCTAGCCGCGGTCCACACGGTTCGCGGCGGCGGTATATATGGGAGGTGGATCCATGCTGAATCTCCGCGACTACCAAGAGGAGGCCGTCGAGGCCGTTGTGACCGAGGCCCGCCGGGGAGTGCGGAGGCAGCTTGTGGTCCTTCCGACGGGCGCGGGCAAAACGATTTTGGCTGCGGCTCTCTCTCAGCAGGCTCACGGCCGCGTGCTCATGCTCGTCCACCGCGACGAGCTGGTGCAACAGTCGGTTGAGAAGTTCGGCTACATCTGGCCGGAGCAGTCCATTGGAGTAGTGAAGGCCGAGCGTGACGAGCACGACCGCCGGGTGGTGGTCGCCTCGGTCCAGACGCTCCAGCACAAGCGCCGGCGCGACCGCCTCGACAAGGACGAGTTCTCGCTGGTGATCGTCGACGAAGCGCACCACAGTCCGGCTGCCAGCTACCGGCAAACCCTTGAAGACCTCGGCTTCCTACCGGACCCCAGCGCCGGCCGACTACTGCTCGGGATCACTGCCACGCCTATGCGCGGCGACGGGATCGGACTGAAAGGCGTCTTTGAGAAGATCGTCTACCGCCGGTCCATCTCGGACCTTGTGCGGGCGGGCTACCTCGCCGACGTCAAGGGAATCCGCGTACGAACGACGGTCGACCTGCGGAAGGTTCGCACGGTGCGCGGTGACTTCCAGGCGAAGGACCTATCCCTGGCGGTCGACACGCCGCGGCGCAATGAGATGATCGTTGACGCTTACCGCAAGCATGGCGAGGGGCGCAGGGCCGTCGCTTTCACGGTGGACATCGCCCACGCCCAGCACATCGCCGAAGCTTTCCGTGAAGGCGGCTTCCGCGCTGACTGGGTATCCGGCGAACTACCGATCGAGGAGCGCCGCGAACGCCTGCGCCGGCTGCGCGAGGGCGAGATAGACGTGCTTGCCAACTGCCAGGTTCTCACCGAAGGCTGGGATGAACCCTCGATCTCCTGTCTGATCATGGCGCGTCCAACGAAGTCCACCGGTCTCTACATTCAAATGGCTGGACGCGGTTTGCGTCCCTACCCCGACAAGGACTACTGCCTGGTGATGGACGTGACCGACAATGCGCACGACATCTGCGCGCTTGGCACGTTGGACGGGGACGACGCCGACTTCGCCAACGGTCGGAAGACTGGCCCCTTGGACGGCAGCCCCGCCGGCGACAAGGAGGAGCCGGGTGAGATCGTCGAGGGAGTGCAGGTCGTCATCTCGACGATGGACCTGCTGGCCCGCTCGAAGTTCCGTTGGCGGATCGAGCGCCAGCGCATGATCCTCGAAGCCGGGCCGGGCCAGGAGATCACCCTCGAAGAGGTCGACCAGGATCTGTGGAGCGTGACCCTTCGCAGGGGTCGCGATCTGCAGCTCCTTACGGAACGCCCCCTGCCGGTCAGCTATGCGCAAGGCGTGGGCGAGGACTACGTGCGTGCGAACCAACTCGAGAACTACGCGGCTCGCGATGCTGCGTGGCTGAAGAAGCCGGTCTCCGAGGCCCAGCTCGACCTCCTGCAGCGTGAGTTCAACATTGCCCCGCCGCGTGGGACGACGCGAGGCGAAGCGCAGGAGATCATCCGGCGGGCTTTCCGGGACCGCTCACTCAACGACCCGAACGCTCCCTGGCGGCAGGACCCCGCTTCGGAGAAGCAGATCGCCTGGATGGAGGCTCACGGGTTCCCGGTGCCTCCGGGGTTCACGAAGGGAGACTTCTCGGACCTCATGGAGGGCCTGCGAAGTCGAGGTCGGCGGCGCCGGGCCTGATCCGGACATTGCCTGAAGCGGGCGCGGGGCGGCTAAGCTGCTCTGCGCCCGCTTCCCTTGTTGGAAGGTGCGTGGTGGGTTGGTAGAGAGTGAGTTAGATCGAGCGCGTATCAAGGCATGGATCAAACGCAAGCGGCATCTAGTAGTGTCCGGTATCGTGTGTAAAAGGAACGGTAGTTCTCTCCCGTGATCGGAGGTGGAAAAAGGGAGAGCCACCGTGCCTCTGGTAATTGGGAAGTTGCCTAGACAACCCAGACCGGAGGGACAACGATGGCTCAATACAAGATTACCTTGGATAGCGAGATCGTGCAGGGGATTTTTCAGAAGGACGGCGGACTCTCGAAGCTCGTAGAGCAGGTGCTGAACCAAGTCCTCGATGCGCAGGTGGGAGAGCAGCTGCAGGCGGAGCCCTACGAGCGCACCGAGAAGCGCCAGGGATACCGCAACGGCTACCGGGAACGCGAGATGGTGACGCGGGTCGGCACGATCACGCTGGACGTGCCGCTGGTGCGCAACGGGGCGTTCTCGACCGAACTCTTCGCCCGCTACCAGCGCAGCGAGCAGGCCTTGATCCTCGCGCTGATGGAGATGGTGGTGAACGGCGTCTCCACCCGCAAGGTGCGGCGGGTTACGGAGGAGCTCTGCGGTACGAGCTTCAGCAAGAGCACAGTCTCCGACCTCTGCCGGCAGCTCGACGGGGTCGTCGTGGACTGGAACCAGCGCCGCCTCGACGAGAAGGGCTTCCCCTTCCTGATCGTCGACGCCCTGGTGCTGAAGGTGCGCAAGGACGGCCACATCCGCTCCCAGAGCGCTCTGCTGGCCATCGGCGTGAATGACGATGGCTACCGGGAGATCCTCGGTCTGCGCCTCGGCGACAGCGAGTCTCGGGACAGCTGGGGCGAGTTCTTCACCTGGCTCAAGGGCCGCGGCCTGCACGGCGTCGACCTGGTGACGTCGGACGATCACGCCGGCCTGGTCCAAGCGATCGGCCAGCACTTCCAGAACGCCACGTGGCAGCGCTGCCAGACCCATTATGCCGAGGACCGGATTATGCCGAGATGGTCGCGCCAAGGTGCGCCGCTGGCGGATCTCGGCTGTTTGGCGTCGGCATAATCAGGCGACGTGTTG
>JAJZIE010000278.1 GCA_021810725.1 Bacillota bacterium
GTTGCCTGCGGCCATGTCACGCTCGCCCTGGAGGACGTGCACCTCGACAGACGTCTGGCCGTCCGCCGCCGTCGTGAACGTCTGGCTCTTGCGGGTGGGGATCGTGGTGTTGCGCTCGATCAGCTTGGTCATGACGCCGCCCATGGTCTCGATGCCAAGCGAGAGCGGCGTGACGTCCAGCAGCACGATGTCCTTGACCTCGCCGCCGAGCACTCCAGCCTGGATCGCCGCCCCCACGGCGACAACCTCGTCCGGGTTGACGCCGCGGTTCGGCTCCTTGCCCGTGAGCTTCTGGACGAGCTCCTGGATCACCGGCATGCGCGTCGAGCCACCCACCAACACGACCTCGTCAATCTGCCGCTCGCTCAGGCCGGCGTCGGAGAGCGCCTGGCGCACCGGACCGGCGCAGCGCTCGGTGAGGTCGCGGGTCAGCTCCTCGAAGCGCGCCCGGGTGAGCCTGAGGTCGAGGTGCTTAGGTCCGTTCTGGTCCGCGGTGATGAACGGCAGGTTGATCGAGGTCTCGGTCATGCTGGAAAGCTCGATCTTGGCCTTCTCCGCGGCCTCCAGCAGGCGCTGCAGGGCCTGGCGGTCCGCCCGGAGGTCGATGCCCTGCTGCTTTTTGAACTCGTCGACCATCCAGTTGACGACGCGCTCGTCGTAGTCGTCGCCACCGAGGTGCGTGTCGCCGCTCGTCGACTTGACCTCGAAGACACCGTCGCCCACCTCGAGGATCGACACGTCGAAGGTGCCGCCGCCGAGGTCGAAGACCAGGATCGTCTCGTCCTTCTTCTTGTCGAGGCCGTAGGCGAGCGCCGCGGCCGTCGGCTCGTTGATGATGCGCAGTACCTCGAGTCCGGCGACACGGCCGGCGTCCTTGGTCGCTTGGCGCTGGGCGTCGTTGAAATAGGCGGGAACCGTGATGACGGCCTGGGAGACCGTTTCGCCGAGGTAGCGCTCGGCGTCGCCCTTGAGCTTTTGCAGCACCGCCGCGGAGATCTCCTCGGGGGACATCTCCTTGCCCGCCGCCGGCACGTCGATGCGCGCCTCGCCGTTGCCGCCCCGGGTCACCTTGTAGGGCATCCGCTTGCGCTCGAGTTCCACCTCGTCGTAGCGGCGTCCGATGAAGCGCTTGACCGAAGCCACCGTGTTTTCCGAATTGAGCACGGCCTGGCGCCGTGCCAGTTGGCCGACGAGCCGTTCGCCGCCCTTCTGGAATGCGACGACGGACGGCGTCGTGCGCGACCCTTCAGCGTTCACGATGACGGTCGGCTGGCCGCCTTCCATCACCGCCACCACCGAGTTGGTCGTGCCCAGGTCTATGCCGACGATCTTCGCCAACGAACCCTGACTCCTTCCCTAGGCACACTGGGGGACCGCCTGGCCGGCGGCCCCCTGCCCCAATCAGACCAATCGTGACATCCGATGAGATTATAGGGAGTGGATAGAACCCGGGTCAACGGCCCCCGGCAGGAGTCGACGAACGGGGCCCAGCCACCAGGGGGCCGGACGCCTGGTCGTGACAAGGGGCGCGACCGCCACGGCCTGCGAACCGCGAAGGAGCACCGCGGCGCCCGCGAGGCCGCCATCGGCGAGCTGGCCCGTCCGGCGCAGCACCCGCAGGCGCAGAGGCTGGCCGTCGAGAACCGTGCCGCCCATGCGGCGCGCCAGAATCAGCGGCCGTCCGTCCGGCAGCCGCCCTAGCACGCGGCCCTCTTCCACCACCAGGGGACCACCGTCGCGCGCGAAGCCCCAATCGAGCAGGCGGGTGGCGTCCCCGTAGCGGTCGCCGCCCTTCAGCACCACCGCGATCAGGTGCACGTCCTCCCGCCTGGCCGAGGCGACGAGGCACTTGCCGGCGGCGCTCGTGGTGCCGGTCTTCGCTCCGTCGGCCCCGACGTAGCTGCCGAGCAGTTGATTCGTGTTGCGGATGGCATGGCCGTCGCGCCCTTCCGGCGTCAAGGTCAGTTCCTGTGACGCCACGATGCGCCGTATCTCGGGCTGGCGCAAGGCCACCTGCGCGATGCGGGAGAGGTCCTTGGCGCTCGTGTAGTGGTGCGCGGCGGTGAGGCCGTGCGGGTTGACGAAGTGGGTCTGCCGCGCGCCGATGGCGATGGCCGTGCGGTTCATCCGCGCGGCGAACTCGGGCATGTCCGGTGCCACGGACGTGGCCACGGCATGGGCCGCGTCGTTGCCTGAGCGCATCAGCATGCCTTCGAGCAGTTCACGCAGGGTGTAGCGGTCGCCGGCCCGCAGGTGCGCGCTCGACCCGGGTACCGCCGCCGACTCCTTCGACACCTCGTACACGTGCGAGAGCCTGCCTTCCCGCACGGCCACCAGCGCGGTCAGCAGCTTGGTCGTGCTCGCCGGCGACCTGCGTACGTAGGCCGATCGGCTGTAGAGCACCTCGCCGCTCGTCGCGTCGATCAGGATCGCCGCGCCCGAGCTGATGCGGGGCGGATCGGGCGCTGCCGCGAAAGCCCTCGCCGGCAGGCCGCCGGCGACCAGTGCGATGAACGTGAGCAAAACAAAGCGGCGCATGTCCTCCCCCCGGGGAGATAGCATGCGCCGCCGGCTTCACCCTACCCGCCCTGCTGCACCTTCACCCCGACCGACTGCGCCCCGCTGCCCGGCAGCGGAATGCTCTGTCCGTCCACCTGGAGCGTCGCGGCTGGCGGGTTGCCGATCTTCAGCACGATGCTCTGCTGCGCCGTGTACTGCAAGGTGCCAGAGGTTTCCACGGTCGCGGTCTGCGGTGTCGTGGCGCCGTCTATGTCGACGTAGACGTAGCAGGGCGCCGTGAGCTGCAACGAGACGGTGATCGGCCCCGACGGAACCGTGTAGTTGGCTTCGGGCCCACCGTAAGGTCCCTGGGACGGCGCGGCGGGCGTCAGCGCGATCGTCGGCTGTGTCGTGGGCGTCTTCTTGTGCTTGTGCCTCGTTTGCGTCGGGTGCTTCTTCTGGCCGGTGGTGGTCGTCACGGGTGGCGTTTTCGTCTCCGCTCCGCCGAACAGGTTCGGGTGCGACCCGACGAAGTAGAGGAGAGCGACCAGGAAGATGAGCGGTATGACCACCCAGGGCCACTGGCTGCCGCCCCGCCCGACGGTCATCGGCCGCATCTGCCGCCGCCGCGGCGGCTCGTTCGTTTCCACCGGAGCGGGCTCCGGGGCTTCGGGAGGTTTCGGCATGCGCGCCAGCAGGTCGTCGGCATCAAGCCCCAGGTAGCGGGCGTAGCTCCTCAGAAAGCCTCGTGCGTACACGACACCCGGGAACTGTCCCCAGTCGTCCTGCTCCAGCGCCTCGAGATACCTTTCGCGAATG
>JAJZIE010000279.1 GCA_021810725.1 Bacillota bacterium
CGACGCGATCCGGGCCACCAGGGCCTCGAGCTGGCCGTCCGCGCGCTCGTGGCTGCGGCGGTGCAGACCCGCGGACCAGAAGGTGTAGAGCCAGAGCACGACGTTCGAAAGGAGGATGAGTGCGAGCAGGCGACCGCGCGGCGCGCGGCCGAGCAGCAGGAGGTCCGTCGGGACGTTGACAAGCCCGGGGAAGAGGGAGACCGCCAGAAGTAGGAGGGCGGCGAGGAAGCCGAGGCCGTCGGCGGAGGTCGGCGCGCGCCGCGACAGCCCGCGCAGGACCATGAAGCCGAGGACCAGTGCAACCAGGATGCCGCCGAGGCGTAGGGCGCTCATGGTGTCGCTCCTCCGTTCACGTGGTGGATAGAAGGCCCGGGGCCGTCTTGAACGACAGGCCGCCGACGGCCACCGACAGGACGAGCAGGGTCATGTGCACACCGATGGCCGCCACGGCGGCGACCGACCAGGGCGTGCCGAACAGGCGCAGGATCATGATCCACCACACCTCTACCGTGCCGAGCCCGGCGACGCCCTGGACGGGCAGCACCAGCAGCAGGGCCGCGAGCGCGCCGCCGACGGAGGCTTCGGCGAATGTGACCGGCGCACCAAAGGCGCGCAGCGCGAGGTAGTAGGAAAGGATGCTGAGCAGGCGCAGTCCGAAGGTGACCACCCAGCTGGGCACATTGTAGACCATGCCGCCGAGCCGCTCGTCGATCTGCGCGAGGAAGCGGTGCAGCTTTGGCCAGGGAATCACGCCCGCCAGACGGAACAGGAAGCGCCGCGCCGGCGGCACGAACACCATGAGCGTGCCGAGCGCCGTCACGGCGAGCGAGATGCCGAGGAGCGCCATGGAGTCCTTCGGCAGATTGGAGACGGCAAAGCCCGCGATGACCAGGATCACGAGCCAGGACAGGAGGTCCTGCACCCTGGCCACGGCCATGGCGGCCGTCGCGTGCGCCGGACCGCCGGGAGCGCTCCTGTAGATGAGCGGCAGGGACACTTCGCCGATGCCGCCGGGCAGCACGCTGCAGGCGGCGGAATAGAGCCAGCCGAGCCCGACCGTCCTCTGCCAGTTGGCCTCGTCGCGCAGCAACTGGCGGAAGCGCAGCCCCCGCCCCGCGGCGAACACGGGATAGACGACGAGGACCAGCAGGAGGTCCGGCCAGTAGGGGTGGACATGCCAGAGCATGTTGAGGGAGCCGAGGCTCTTCACGACGGCGTAGATCCCGGCGAGCGAGAAGACCGCCGGGATGCCCCACGTCCAAAACCTCTGGCGCATCTGTCCACCCCCCCTTCTGGCCACGTCGGGTCGGATGCTGGTCAGGCCTCGCGGACGCCCTGAGGCTCCTTGCGCCACTGGACGGTCGGGATGATGACATTGCGGTCGATGCGCTCCGGGTGCTCCGCGGCCCATGCGATCATGCCGGCGAGCACGTCGACGGTGAGGCGGTGCGGCTGGAGTCCCAGGCCCATGAGGCCGCTGTTGCGCGCGTTGTAGTGGTGGTTTTCGAGCTCCATGCGCGGGTTCTGGATCGACTTCTTCTCCGCGCGGATGCCTTGCCTCGCGGCAGCCTCCAGCACGAGGTCGGCGAGCTCGTCGATCGTGAACTGCTCGGTGAACTGGTTGAACACCCGGAACTCCCCGGCCGACGCCGGGTTCATCGCGGCGATCTCCACGCACTGCAGCGTGTCCCGGATGTTGAGGTAGCCGCGCTTCTGGCCGCCCTTGCCGTACACGGTGAGAGGCATGCCGGCCACGGCCTGGGCGACGAAGCGGTTGATCACGGTGCCGAAGTACTCGTCATAGTGGAAGCTCGTCGCAAGCCGCGGATCGATCGCCGTCTCGTCGGTCGTGGTGCCGTAGACGACGCCCTGGTTGAGGTCCGTGATCCGCATGTTCCAGAGCCTCGCGGCGAACATCAGGTTGTGCGAGTCGTGCACCTTCGAGAGGTGGTAGAAGGAGCCCGGGCTCTTCGGGAAGGGCAGGCGGTCGCGGCGGCCGTTGTGCTCGATGTCGATGTAGCCTTCCTCGATATCGATGTTCGGCGTACCGTACTCGCCCATCGTGCCCAGCTTGATGAGGTGCGCGTCCGGCACGATGTCGTGCATGGCGAAGGCGAGCTGCAGGGTGCCGAGCACGTTGTTCTGCTGCGAGAGGATGGCGTGTTCGACATCGATCATCGAGAACGGCGCGGACGGCTGCTCGCCGTAGTGCACGATCGCGTCCGGCATGAAGCGCGACAGCACGCCGCGGATCACGGACTTGTCGCCGACATCCCCGACGAACACCTCGACCTCGCGATCGGTGGTCTCGCGCAGGGCCTGCGCACGCTCGGTCAGGCTGGCGATCGGCCAGAGTGGTGCGACTCCGAGCTCGCTCTCCCAGCGCCGCTTGACCATGTTGTCGAGCACCGCGACCTCATGCCCGCGCTGGGCGAAATGCATGGCCGTCGGCCAGCCCAGGTAACCGTCGCCACCGATGATCAGTATGCGCAAGAAGATCCTCCTTCGACGTACCGACGCGAGGCGTCGATCTGCATTCTGTGCCCGATACGACCGCAACTACGGTAGCATAGAATTCGGGGACGCGGAGCCTTCTAGGACCGTAACGGAACAAACTTAGAGTCAGCCAAGAGTCGGTTGAGGCCTAGCCGGAAAACCACCAGTGCGTGTAGGTGAACCAGAACCAGAGCTGAAAGAAGCCCATCACCCCCAAGGCTATGCGCCATTGACGCTCGGTCAGCCGTTCGGCCGCCACGCGGTAGACGGGAAAATACGGCATGACGAGACGTGTCGCGCTCATCAGGACGAAGCCGTTTGGAATGGACGGGTCTACGAGGATCGACAGCACGCCGAAAAAGACGTAGAGCTTGTCGCCGAGGGTCAGCCGGCCGCGATCGAAGGCGATCAGGCCGAGAAACGCGAGGGGCGCCAGGAAGTCGGTAATGGTCAGGGGCAGCCCCTGACCATAGAAGATGTGGATCAGGGCGTAGGCGAGCGCGAAGGCGCCGCCCGTGAAATGGCGGTGCCAGGTGGCCTGCTGCGCCAGGAACTGCAGCGGGTTGCCGGTCGTGGCCCAGCTGTAGCCGAGATAGATGGAAAGCCCGGCGACGCCGATCAACGAGAGCGCGGCCCGCCGCCAGAACAGGCGGTCGAGTTTGCGGCCGGAGGCTTCCCACGCGAACGCGAGGTAAGGCAGGATGAGCAGAATGCCGTTGGCGCGCGAGAGCGCGGCGAAGGCCATCGCGACGGCGGCCCAGAGATAGCGGCTGCGCCGCAGCAGCAGGTAGGTGATGACGGAGAGCATGAGATAGA
>JAJZIE010000280.1 GCA_021810725.1 Bacillota bacterium
CGACCACCATGGTCGCTGCGGCTGCGAGACCTGCGAGGGTCCCGATGCTCCTGCGGAACTTCATCTTGTTTCCTCCTTGGATCTCCGACGATTGCGCATGGGCGGATGTTCGCTGTGCTGCCTCGCGCAGGAGGCGTCTGCGGGGTTCCTCTCCGGACTTTGGGACGGCCCGGAGGGCTCGTCCGCAGAAGACGGTCCCTGAGCTGATCCATCCGGACCGCGGGCGCCGCCGGTCGCAACGGGGGAAGCGCGTCGCAGCGGTGGCGCCGGTCGCGTCCCGCATCTCCACCTCCCTCCTCCTCGCCAGGGAGGCGATGCGGGTCGGCTCGTTCTGTGATAGCAGTGCGCCCCATACCGAGGCATCCGTCCTACAACATCACACGACACGCCACTATGTGAAACAATGCACTTGTGGACGCTGCTTGTGATCACAGTCCTCTTTCGCGAATGGACTAGTCCTGCAAGCTGGCAGCGCTTCCCGGCATGCTCCGGTTGGATGCAGCGCGTGCATAGGGACGGCTGGCCGGGAAGGCTTGCGCGGCCGGATTCGCGCAGGCGACCCTGACCCATCGGCGACATCTTTGCCGCATGGTCCGCCACTGTGCCCACGCAGCAGGAGTACTGGAGCAGGAAAGGCCGGGCCATGCGCCTTGGCACTATCCTCCTCGGTGGTAGGAAGAAGGGACGGGCACCCAGCGTGCTGCCAACCCGACGCCCTATGCCGCATGAAGCGCCCCGGCTGGTGCGCCCGGATGCGTCACCCCGGCAAGGGGCCCGTTCGGTCGCATGGGTGGTGCCCACTACAAAAAGGAACGCACCCCCTGCGCTCGCAGGGGGTGCGTTCTTGGGCGCCTGGCACCTGTCGAATCAGCCGGATGCGCCGGAACTCGTGTGCACGCTCGGCTTCACGGAGCCGCGCACCATCATGTAGCCCCGGCGCAGGTGGTATCCCTTCGGCAGGGTGCACATCTGCGCGGCGGTGTAGCCGGCATTGGCCGGTCCGATCTCTACGAGCCTGCAGCCCTTGGGCAGCCACTTCGCGGTAACCCGGGAGCTCACCGGCTTCGCACCGGCGAAGAGGTGGGCAGCGCCGCGGCTCGAGGCCAGCCGATGGATTGCGGGGGTGGCCTGATGGGCACCGGCAGGAGCCGGTTGCGCGCTTTGGACGGCCGGACCGGCCGCCGAGGCAAGGTTCGGCGCTATAGCCGCCAGCGGCAGTGACGCGGTGGCAGTGATGAGCGCGAGGGCGTGCGAACGTTTCATGGCCCGTTCCTCCTTGGCATCTGGAGTGGTTGTGGCCGCGGACAACTCACGATGGCCTGGACCTGGGTTCGCGGTCAGTCCGTCCCGGACAGCACCGCCCGCTCCGGGGTTCCAGCCTGGATGCGCTGGGCCGTGATGGCGCGCAAGGCCAGTACCACGCCCAGAACGATGCCCGCCAGGCCGATCGTCGTCACGATGAAGGAGACACCGTAGAGCGTGGGCGAGACGAAGACGTAGAGCATGCCGCCGATGAACGCGAGCGCGCTGCTGGCGAGGAGAGTGCCGACCGACGCCCTACGCTGGCGGGGGTCCACCGTGAAGTGCATGACCGCCAGGATGAGCGTCATGACGGCGGGGAGCAGAAACAGGGCGAAGTCTTGGTGGAACCAGCCGTACACGGCGTCGTTCACGCCGCGCGGCGCGGAGCTGAGACCGTGGTTGTAGAGCGTCTCGTGCATGTAGATGTAGTAGCCCGACACCGGTACGGTCACGAGGAGCAGGGTGCTGAGCAGGGCGGATCCCCAGCGGGTCACGGGGTCTGGGAGCTTCTCGATGCCCAGGCCGACGAGCGCCAAGAGGCCGGGAAGCATGACGCCGAGTCCGGTGACGAAGTCGTCGCCGCCGATGCCGTTCAGGCCGTGGGCGAAGAGCACGGGTGGCTGGGCCTGGGAGAACCCCGCCACTAGGTACACGAGTGTCATCGCGATGGTCCCGATCGCCGTCCACCAGAGGCCGAAGCGCATCAGGCGGTTGCCCCGCGTCTCCATGCTGAAGTAGGCGCAGAACGTCGCCACCAGGAGGGCGATCACCGCGACCACCATTTCGTGGGCGTGCGCCGAGATGAGGTGGGTGAGGAGGCTCTGCCACGTCTCCGCCGCCATGGAGGCGTACCCGCCCACGATGGCGGCCGGGTAGTTGCCGAACTCGAGGATCCAGCCCGCGATGTGACCCATGACCGCGGAGATGAAGCCGCTGAACGCCGCGATGGCCGCGAGCCATGTGGCGACGAAGCGCGTCTCCACCGCGCGGAAGAAGAGCGCGAGCGTCAGGCTGATGAGGATCTCGTCAAGGAAGAAGAACGACACGATCTGCATCCAGAGGAACACCGTGTCCTCGATGTTGCGGTCGAAGATGCCACCGACGCCGCTGAACAGCGCCGCGCCGAGGGTGCCCCACAGGACGAGCTTGTGCATGGTCGGGTTCTTGTGGCCGGCGCCGAAGACGTCCATGGCGATGAGACCGAGGAGACCCACCATGCCGATCAGGAGCCCGTGCAGGTACATCGTGTTGGCGTACGTCGGCGGAGCACCGGCGTGCTGATCGACGAAGGGGGTGGAGACGAAGGCACTGCCGAGCGCGAGCAGCGCCAGCCATATCAGCATGGCGACGACAACGCGCTTCTCGGGGGACCAGAGCGTCTCTGAAAGGCTGCGTTCGCTTCCGGTCGACATGGAATCTCCTCCTTGAGCGGTGGCGAGGTGGCCGCCCCCACCCCGCACCTGCCCACTCTGGAATCGATGAGTACGTTCCGTGCCTTTGGCGGGTCTTGCGCCTGACCCGCCGATGCCCGCGGGCGGCTGCGGCAGAGGCCGGTTTCGGGCGAGATCGCGCCAGGAGACGCGTCCGCAGGTGCCCAAGTCCTTGTCGGCGGTGGCTCTTGCGTGGCTGGACTCGCTAAAAAGGGCGCCTCGTCGCGACTGCGCGCGGCCCGAATACAGTGTGGTCCAGAGCACTATGTGAACCAACGCACAAAAGGACGCTGCCTCCGGCCTCATTGCAGCCAGCAAAAAGGTCTATGCCCTGCGGCAAGGAGCGGAAGCACGTCGGGCGCCCCATCCCCAGGTTGGCGACACGGGCGTTGCCTTTCACCTCGGGGCAGGTCCGAAAATCATGTCTCCGCGGTCCACCGCCCCTAGCCAAGTGGGGAAGACGCGCGCGGCACGGTGGCCGAGAACCACCTGGGAATGCCGCGTGGGCGCCGCCGGCAGACAGGAATATAAGAGGGCTGGTGATACCGTTCGCCAGTCTCCCGGGAGCTTGC
>JAJZIE010000281.1 GCA_021810725.1 Bacillota bacterium
TCGCGGCCTCCTGGTAGACCTGCTGCGGCGTGAGTCCGATCAGATCCGGCACGCCGACGGGGGCGGAGGGGCCTCCCATCGTCACCGTGACCGTCGTGCCGGGGGCGACGAGCTGCCCCGGCCCGGGGGACTGCTGCACGATCTGCAGCCCTTTGCCCTGCTGCGAGAGCAGAAGTCCCGTCGTCGCGACGTGCAGGGCCGCATCCGCGAAGGTGCGGCCGACGAGATTCGGAACGCTGACCTGCGACGGCGGCAGGCTGGCGCCCGTCGGCGGGATGCCCATGTAGCTGAAGACCTGGCCCATCAGTTGGGAGAAGACCGGCGCGGCGATGTCCCCGCCGTAGAACAGGCCCTTCGGGTCGTCGATCTGCACGAGCGTCAGCACCTTGGGGTTCGGAACCGGCCCGAAGCCGATGAACGAGGCGAGGAAGTCGCCGGCCTTGAAGCCGCCGGCGCTGCTCACCACGTTCGCCGTGCCGGTCTTGCCGGCGAGGGTGTAACCCGGGACGCGGGCGAGGTTGCCGGTTCCGTTGGCGATGACGCCGACCATCGCCGTCGTGACTTCCTGGGCAACCTTGCGCGAAACGAGGCGCTTTGCGGGGAAGTGCAGGACCTGCGTCTTGCCGTTCGGCAGGAGCAGGGCCTTTCCGACATGCGGGGTGTGCCAGATGCCGCCGCTCGCGACGGTCGAGGCGGCGGCGACGAGCTGCAGCGGCGAGACGGCGATCGTCTGCCCGAAACCCATCTCGCCCATGTCGAGCTGGTTCACCGTCGCCTCCGGTGGGACGATGCCGCTCGCCTCGCCGGGGAGGTCGATGCCCGTGGGGCGGTCCATATGGAAGATGTGCAGCCACGAGTAGTAGCGGCTGACGCCCAGCTTGATCGCCAGCGTCGCGAAGGCGACGTCGGACGACATGGCGAGGGCCGTGTCGTAGTTGATCAGCCCGAAGCCCGACTTGATCCAGTCGTAGATGCGGACCCCGTCGAGCACGATCGAGCCCGTGTCGTAGATCGTCCAACTCGGCGTGATCACTCCCGACTGCAGCACCGCCATCGACGTGAACGGCTTGATCGTCGAGCCGGGCTCGAACACGTCCTCGACCGGCTGGTCGATCCACTGCGTCATCGTGTAGTTCTGCCAGTTGGCCGGTGAGGGCTCGGGGTACTGCGCCATCGCGAGAATCCCGCCGGTGTTCGGGTTGATCACGATGATGCGGCCGCCCTTCGCGCGGTTGGCCTTCACTGCCGCGTTGAGGTCCTGCTGGGCGAAGGTCTGGATCGCGCTGTCGAGCGTCGTGCGCAGGCCGTCGCCCGGTACGGCGGGGACGAAGTGCGCGCCGTACTGCGGCAGCTGGTTGCCGAGCGCGTCGACCCGCACGACCTCCTCGCCCGGCTTGCCGGCGAGATAACTGTTGTAGCTCTCCTCGAGCCCGGCGAGGCCCTGCTGGTCCACTCCGACGAAGCCGATCACCGCGCCTGCGAGGTTCCCCTCCGGGTAGACGCGCCAGGAGTCCGGCTGCAGTCCGAGTCCGTTGTAGACGCCGAGGGCCTGGATGCGGGCGGCCTGCGCGGCGGTGACCTTGTAGGAGAGCCAGAGGAAGACCTGCTTCGAGGAGAGCTGCGCCTGCAGCTTCCGCTCGTTTTGGCCGATGATCGGTGCGAGGGAGCGTGCCAGGGCTGCCGGGTCGGTGATCGACCGCGGCATGGCGTAGAGCGCGTCCCCCGACGTCTCGATGGCGAGCAGGTGTCCGTTGCGGTCGGTGATCACGCCGCGCTGGGGTGGGAGCGTCAGGTGGGCGTACTGCTCCGCAAGGGCTTTCGCCGCGAGGTGGCCGCCATCGAAGATCTGCCAGTAGATGAGCCGAAAGATCAGCAAGGTGGAGAGCACGGCCATGACGCTGATGATCGCCACCGCACGTTGTACGAGGAGTTGACGGTACGACCGGCTCACGTTACACCTCCCGGGTCACGAGGGCCGCTAGGCCGTTAGAGCAAGCGCTCGCCGTAGGCGCGCAGGCTGTCGATGACTGGCTGGAGCCCTTCGCCCAGAGGGGTCAGACGGTAGGCGACATGGCCTGGGACGCCGCCGCGGGCCGCCCGCTGAACGACGCCGCGGCGCTCGAGATGGCGCAGCCGCTCCGACAGGGTCTTCGGCGAGATCCCCGGAAGCGACTGCTGGAGCTCGCTGAAGCGCCGTTCTCCGGCGCAGAGGTCGCGCAGGATGAGGAGTGTCCACTTGCCGCTGACGATCTCGGCGGCGCGGGCCACGGGACAGCGCACGGCGGCCACGGCCATGGCAGACCCACCTTCCTATCTGTTCGCGACGCTAGCACATGCCTGCGGGGGTGTAAAGGCGGCTTTGCGCCCTTTGTCCGCCCGAATGCTATGCTGAAGCCGGAGGTGCGCGATGCAGGCGACGATCGTCTACGAAGGGGCGCAGGTAGCTGGCGCACGGGCCGTCGCCGTCTCTGGCGGGCGGATCGTGGGCCTGGGCGACCCGGCCTCGCTGCGCCGGCGGTTTGCCGGCTGCACCGTCCGGAAGGTATCGGGTACGTTCGTGCCCGCAGCGCTCGATGGACACCTGCACCTCGTGGAGTATGGCCTCTCGCTCGGCGAGGTGGACCTCCTGGGCCTCGGCGCGGAGCTTGTCCTCGCGCGGCTGCTGGCAGCGCGTCAGACGCTCGGAAGCTCGGCGTTCCTGCTCGCGCGCGGCGCGCGGCCCCAGGTCCTGCAGGCCCTGGCGCAGGATCCCGAGAGCCTGCTCGCGCTCGGGCCGCTGCGGGTCTGGGCCCAGGACTTCCACACCGTCCTGACCGATCCTGCGACGCTGCGGAGCCTCGGCCTGGACCGGGCGGCACCCGCCGGCGGAGAGGTGGCGCGCGACGGGCGCGGCCGGCCGACAGGCCTCCTGCGCGAGGCGGCAGCGACACCCTTGTCCGATGCCACGAAGCCCAATCAGGAGGCGTGCGATCGGGCGGCTCGCATCGCGATCGAGGCGCTTTGGCGCCAGGGGATCGTCGGTGCGGTCAGCTTCGAGGACGAGCAGTCGGAACGGTCGGTGGCGCGGGCGACCGAGGACCTGCCGTTTCGCGCCTATGTCTACCGCTATGCAGGGGGCCTCGCCGCCGAGGAGCGCCCCGCAGTGCTCTCGCGCAGGGCGGCGCGCGTTGGCCTGAAGTACTTCGTGGATGGCACGCTTGGATCGCGCACAGCATGGATGTTCGCGCCCTACGCCGATGCGGCGGGATTCGGCTTGCCCCGCCTCGACCCCGCAGCGGCAGGGGAAGAGATGCGGGCGCGTGC
>JAJZIE010000282.1 GCA_021810725.1 Bacillota bacterium
GTCGCTCGCCGACGCGAGTGTCCGGCGGCAGGCCGCACCTGTGGACCGTCACGAGACGCGGTGATCGCCGCCTGGAGGCGCCGCGTCGGCCACACCGCGGCCCCGGGCGCATCAGCGGTTCGACACCCGGCCCCAGAGCCAGCGGATCGCCGTGTTGCCTGCGGCGTTGGAATCGGCGTCACGCAGACCCGACGGGACCCTGCCAGCTTCGATGTCGTGCGGGGAGAGCACCATGCCAAGGTGTACGCCGGCGGGCGCGAACCAGCGTCCGACGCGACGCTGCACGATCACGTACCCGTCGCCCGCGGACTGCAGCAACCCTTCCAGGCGCTCGGCGACGTCGAGGACGGCTGCAGCGAGGAGTCGGGCCCGCTCGCCCGCGTCGTTGCGGAGCTGCGCCGCATCGGCGACGTCGGCATCGAGCCGCACGCGGGCCCAGGAATGCTTGTTCCGCAGCTGGGCGGCGGCGACGGGCTCGGCCGCGATGCCCATCGTGTTGTCGCGCGCGTCGCGCCACGACGCATAGGCGGGGCTGGAGGTCGCCAGGACGAGCCCGTGGAGCTCGCAGAGCTCTTTCAGGTGCATGGCGATGTGCGCCCGTCGCCACGAGCGCAGCCGGCGATTCGTGGCGGGATCTTGCCCCGCCAGCGCCCCGAGGCCCGACAGGTCCTCGGCGTGCCAGGCCTCGACGAGAAGGCGTTGCGCGCCATGATCTGCGCTGAAGGCCGGCCACGCCGCGCCGAGCTGGCCCGCGCTCGGCGCGGGGAAGGCAGGCTCGCCGAGCCGGGCCCACCATCGGGTGGGCCCACCGTCGGGGAGCGCCTCGGCGAGCCGGGTGCGGACCGCGGTGCAGCTCGCCTGGAGTGACTGGGCGACGTCTGCGAGCATCTCGACCATCCCGGCGTTGGGGAGGTCGTCGGGCAGCCCCGTCACGCTGCACAGGCGCTCCTTGATCGAAGACGCGCAGGTACGGGCGCCCTTGACGTCGAAGCCGTGGACCGGCGCAGGCTTGCGTGGCGGGCCAACCGGGGACCGGAAGAGGCGCCGTGGAGACCTCTACATACTCGCCAGCCGCTGGCCGTGCCCCGTCGGGCCGTTGCCCCGTGCCCCGTCGGGCCGCGCGTCGCGGGCAGACCGGCAACGGGACGAGCCCTCCTGCGCGATGTCGAGAAGCGCAAGAGCCGTTGTCCTGGGCGGGGTTCTCAGCGTTCGCCCTGCTCAGGCGACCCACGGATGCAGCAGGAGAGTCCTTTTGGTGCAACCCAAGGGCTGGGGACGTTCTGGTGCAAAGCCGCGCTGTTCACGAGGCACCACCCGTACCACGAAGCCATGCTGCGAAGAAGGGGTCGTCGACCGCGATCCCCTGATCTCGACGAACGACGATCTCTGCCTCGGTCAGCGCCTTCAGGGCCTTGCGGACCGACGTCGAATCCGCGAGGCCCACTGCCCCGGCGAACTCGGCTGAGCCAGGCGTCGACGTCACGTCGCCAGCCAATGCCTTGAGCACACGACGCTGGCCTGCGGAGAGATTTTCGAACGTCCTTGCGTAGTCGACCGCGTCGTGGTGGATGATCTCGGCAGTCGCCTGACGTAGCACCGCCTCGACGATACGGTCGCCCGCTTGATTGAAGCTCTCGTAGGCCAGCCGTTGCACATCGAAAGGCACAGGACCAGCCACCTGCCAGAGCGCGCGTGCGACTGCCTCATCGGCGAACGGCTTCCCGCCTGCACGAGCTCGCCGCAGGAGGAAGGGCACCCAGTCTTCTTCCGGGATCGGACCAAGGTTGAAGCGCTCCAGCATGTTGTAGAGAGGCGCACCTCGCGAGATCACAAGGCTCTCCATCAAGTGTTCCTTGGATCCGGCGAGCACCAGCGAGACCCTGCGATACTCGTCGGCGAGCGCCTTCAGGCGCTGGGGGAGATGCGCGTCGAGGTCCGTCACCGCCTGGAACTCGTCGAGGAAGAGAACGGCAGGGCGCCTGGCACCGATCTCGTCGAGGATCTCGTAGACGTCGTCGATCACGCCCGAAAGGTCCGCTGGTGCCAGCCCGGCGGGAAAGGTGAAGACCGGATGCCCGTTCTGGTCGAACGACGTGGCCGGCTGGATGCGGACTCGCCGAAGGAACCCGGGCAGCACCTGCTTGAGGCGGTGCCACGGACCGCCGGGCACTTGGTAGAGCCGGTGCAGCAACGAGCCGGCGGCGGTTGCCAGGCTGCCCGTTTGCAGTAGGTTCACACTGACGACCGCTGGCTCCGGGCGGTGCTGCTCGAGCTCCACGCAGGCCTGGCGGATGAGCGAGGACTTTCCATAGCGTCGTGGTGCGGTGACCACAACTCCGATGTGATCGCTCATGCGGTGGACCACTCCTGCGACCTCTGCCTTGCGCCCAGCGAACTGGCTGCCGCTCACCGGCCCGCCGTAGTCGAACGGGTTGCGTCGAGGTGCCATGTGGTTGCCTCCTTGCCCGAGGATACCGATTGGTACGGTACCGATTGCTACGGTACCAGATAGTACCCTCGGCGCGGCCGGACCCCACCACCCGCGCCGACCGAGGCCGCCGACGTGGCGAGAAGGCGAAGGGCTTCACCGGGTGCCTGGTAGCTCGCTCGCCCAGAGTCACCGCTCCGACAGGACGCAGAGACCCATCGGGCGCTGCGCCATCTCACCGTTGCCCTCGCGGCCTTCGCTCTGCGGGCTTGGCGAGCTTCTTCGGAGGCCGCATCCGCCCGATGAATCCCATGGCGACGTGGAGGAGGCTGAAGACGGCGACTCCGAGGGCGATGCCGAGCAGTTGCTTGCTGCGCTCCTTTCCGAGTGGCCCCCGGTGGGACCGCCTCGTGCCGTCAGCGCTGGGACAGGCCGCCCGTCAAGGGTCTGCCCGAAGGGCCGTCGCCACTCGCCAATTTCGCGGTGGGACGGGAAGTCCGCGGAAGATGCTGGCGAGTTGCGGCACCCTTGACGGAGCGAACACGCCTGACGCGAGCCGAAGTCGACTAGCCCGCGCACTTCATCGAGCGACTCCTCGAGCCCTTCCGCATGGATGAGGTCATCGCCAGCCCCGCGATGGGGGACGCCGACCGTCGCCGCACAGTTCACGACGGTCAGGCGCAACGCGACCTCGGTGGTGCGGCGGTTCCCGGCCCGAGCCTCCACACGCGAGCGTTGGTTCGTCACCGAAATCGGGTGCGGGGCGGGAAGCCCCCGGCTCTGGCCGTGGGGAGGTAGAGCCCCGCTCGGCCCGCAGGGCCGAAGACCACTTCGCCTCGAGCTGCACGTTCCAT
>JAJZIE010000283.1 GCA_021810725.1 Bacillota bacterium
ATCGCAGGTCCGAGCGCCGCGGGAACGTTCCAGGACACCGCGTTGAGGCTGCTCGCGAGGCCCCTGCGGCGGTCGCGCACGAGCCCCACGCTGAACGCCTGCCGCGCTCCCACCGAGCCGCGGTTCACGATGGAGCGGACGACGTAGAGCACCGCCGCCACGGCGAAGCTCGGCGCGAAGGGGATGAGGACGAGCAGCACGACTCCTGCGAGGCGCGGCAGCACGATCGACCGGATCAGGCCGATGCGTTGCGAGAGGTGTCCCACCGCCAGGGACGATAGGCCCGTGAGAAAGAACGTGAGGCTGTAGACGGGGCCGATCAACTCCGGCCCCACCCCGAACCGGACGGCGAACCAGTAGGGCAGGAGCGGCGCGACAAGCCCCACGCCGAGCGAATTGACCATGTTGACGATCGTCAGGAGCAGGAGGGCGCGGTTCTCGCGCTGCTCCACGGCGGCGGCCGCGGCGGGGTGTTCCCCGGCCTCCGGCTGGACCCGCCGCTCCCGGGCGGGCTTTTCCTCGTGCAGGCGCCAGATCTGCCAAAGGTTGATCAGGGCCACGACCAGGTTCAGGAGAAAGAGCGGCACGTAGGCCCCGGCGCCGTGCTGCCCCGGCAGGAGATGCGGCAAGAGGCCGGCGAGCAGCGAGCCGATGCCCATGCCGGCGAACTGGATGCCGGCGTTCAGGCTGAAGACCGTGCCTCGGCGCTCGCGCGGCACGCGCTGGGCCAGCCACGCCTGCTCCGCCGGGGCGAACGGCCCGGAGCTGCCGTTCGCCCCCCTGCCGAAGCCGAAGAGGGCAGCGGTGGCCACCAGCACCCAGGTCGCCGGCAACGCGATCACCGCAAGGGTGCCGAGACTCAGGCCCGTCTCGTAGATGATCAGAAAGAGGCGCCGGCCTACGCGGTCCGAGACCACCCCGACCAGCAGGCTGAGGGCGGCTCCGGCGAGCCCCCCGGCCATCAAAAGCAGCCCGACCGCTGCCGCGCTCCAGCCGCGCGCACGCAGATAGAGCGTGAAGTCCACGGCGAGGGCGCCCTGCGCGATGCTGCGCAGCAGCCTGACAAGGATCAGCTGGCGGGCGACCGGATCGAGTGCCTGCCACGCGGCACGCGAATAGGGCGATGTCGAGTCCGAGATGTCCTCCACCCCCGAGCCTGAGACGCAAGAATTGCGCCCTGCGCCGCGGCTCGCGACGCAAGGCGTCTTTTTACCGTATCATTCGTTCTCTACCGGTGCATCGTTCCCTCCCGTAACCGCGACGGCGGCGGCCCTCCTTGCGCCCAGAAGGCGCCCAAGGATCGAACTAGCCACGAGCAGCCCGGCCGCCAGCGCTACGAAGATCGCGGTGACGCCCGCCCTTGCCGAGAGTACACCGAGCAGGGGAAACACCAGAAGCTGCAGCCCCATTTGCAGAGTGTTCACCGCCGACAGCGTCGTGGCGCGCGCCGCAGGCGGCGCACCCGCGACGATCGCCTGTTCGAGCAGCATACTGGCGGCACCGCTCGAACCGCGCCCGAGCACGACGCCTCCCGTGGCGCAGGAGAGCGCCCAGGATGTGCCCGGCGTCGCGGCGGCGCGAACAACCGCCGCCAGTGGATAACCCCAGATGGCGATGCGCAGGAGTCTATCGCGCCCACCCCGCCTGAGGCGCCCGGCCCCAAGCGTTGCCAGCCACCCTGCCCCACCCGCCGCCGCGAACACGAGTGAGACGGCGAACGGATGGAGCCTCAGGGCGAGAAGCAGCGCCTGGCTGTACTCCGTGCCTACCGACGAGAAGGCCCAGAGCGCCGCCGCCGCGACACCGAGCGTCCATAGCGGACGATAGGCGGGCAGACCGAGCTCGCGAAGCACCGCGACCGGTCCCTGCGCCGGCAAGCTGCCCCTGGCCGTCGCGCAGGGCCCCACCGGGAGCGCGACCGCTGCCAGGAGCATGAGGAGGCTGCCGATCGCCTCGGCGATGTAGAGCCACGCGAACGACACGCTAGCGATGACTCCTCCGAGAAGGCCGGAACCAAGCGACGCGAGCCGCTGCATCCCCACATAGTCCGCGAAGCGGCGCACCAGCACGGCCTCGTTCTTGCCACCCTCCACGTGCTCCGACAGGCTGCGCACGTAGGCAAGGTCCACCCCGGACGGAAGCGTGAGGGCAATGGCGGTCACCAGCGACCCGGCCAGCACGTAGGCCGGGCCGCGCCCGGCGAGCAGGAACAGCACGGCCGCGAAGAGCTTGACGAGGGCCCCGGCGACGAGCACCGCCCTGCCGCCGAACCGGTCTGCGAACATGCTGCTCGGGACGTCGAGCGCCAGCCTGCCAGCCTGCATCAGCGCGTACTGGGTGCCGATGAAGGCAGGGCCATAGCCCAGGTGCAGGAGATAGACGATCCAAAGGAACTGGTCGAGGTATAGCGACGAGAGGAAGCCAAACGCATAGACGCGCGCCCACACAGCCCGTCATCCTTTCACGGATACGGGCGGACGCCTTGGAACTCAGGGCGCCCGCAACCCGACTGGCGAATTGCGGGCTCAGGCCTCGCAGAGCAGCATCGCGTCCACGTCCCGGTGCGATCTTGGCGCCAATTCTAGCAGAGGGACCCCCGTCTGTCGACGAGGGTCCCCGGAGCTCAGATTGCAGGAACTGCCTGGGCGTCAGTCTCCTTGTGCGTCATCCTGCCCCTGCCCGTCGCCAGGACTCCTTGCCAAGCCACTTGAGGTGGCCGAAGCCCACGTGATCGTGATGACCGCGATGCGACCATCCGGGCGGAGCCCCGAACCAGGGACCGAGTCCACGGTGGTGGGGTCCATGCGGTCCGTGCGGTTGCCGTGGTCCCGGCGGCTTAGACGGGCCAGGAGGCCCCGGCGGAAGAGGTGGAGTTGTGGGCGAAGAGGCGGTCGAGGCAGTCACGTCACCCGAGGACCCGACTTTCACCGATGAGGTACTGGATTGCCCGGTGACTGCTCCTCCCGACGGCGCCTCACCCAGAACCTGGACCCGCATCACGACGCCGTCCGCCTGGGCCACCTGCACCGCGTACCAGACGCCCCGGCTGGAGCGGAGATCGATGTTCCACACCGCTGCGCCGCCGGCACTTCCCAAAGAGATTTGCTGTACAGTACTGCCGCTGCCCACCGTGTGTTCCGCGATCGACTCGGCCGCACCTTGGCCGACGCCACCGGCGTGCGCCGTGCCGAGCACGCCAAACATCAGGGCCAGCGTTGCCCCACCGGCGACCATGTAGCGCAATGTGCGTGA
>JAJZIE010000284.1 GCA_021810725.1 Bacillota bacterium
GCCAATCCATTCGTGCATCTCCCGCCGAGCTTCGAACGCCACTTTGAGGTCTCTCGCTACGCCTTCGAACTGTGCTGCGCCCAACTCGGCATGGAGCGATACGACATCGTTCACACCCACGACGTCACCTCCACGCGCGCCATGCGACGCATCCTTCCGGCCGGCGTGCCGCTCGTAGCGACTCTCCATGGTTCGTGGACGGTCGAGGCGATGCTGAACGGCTTCACCATGGCGGGCGAACACTTGGTGAGCTATCTGATGCGGGCGGAACGCGCCGGCATCGAGTCGGCAGACCACGTGTTCGTGCCGTCCATGGGCCTGCGGCGTCAGTTGAGCGACATGCTGGGCGTTCCACCCGACCGGATGGAGGTGCTGGCCAACAGCGTCGACGTGCAGGACATTCTGCGCCGCGCGGGAGAACAGACGACCTTCCCCGAGGTACCAGAAGGGAGTTTCGTGTTGCTTTGTCCTGGCCGGCTGGTACCCGAAAAGGGGCATAGAGACCTTCTCGAAGCCGTGGCTCTCCTCCTTCGCAAGGGCCGTCGCATACACCTTTGGATCGCCGGCAAGGGGCATCTCTTGACAAAACTGCAGGAGGCCGCCAAGGGGCTCGGCATCGCAGAGCACGTCGCATTTCTAGGTCACCGGTCCGATCTGCCGGCGCTGATGCGCCGGGCGGACGCGGTCGTCGCGCCCTCCGTGCAGGACGTACTGCCGCACACCGTCGCGGAGGCCCAGGTCGTCGGCGCGGCAGTTGTCGCGACGCGGATTGGGGGCATTCCGGAGATGGTGGTGCACGGCAGGAACGGGCTCCTCGCGCGCGCAAGGGACCCGTACGACCTTTCCGAGAAGATCGACGCACTCGTGACGGACGAGCGGCTCCGAACCCGCCTTGCGAGAACGGCTGCGGCCTTCGGGCGGAGGCACTGGCGCGGCGACAGGGAGTTCCGGCGACTTCTGGGCACATACGAGGCGTTGCGCAGGGGACTGCCGAGAACGAACGTCGCAGATGCACCCACCGGGAAGGTTCCGTTCGACCCCGCGGTCTACGATCGGCTCAGGGCGACCGGCTACGCGATTCCGGACCCCCTCTTCCAGTCGGTGACTTGACCTCGCGCACAGGAGCCCGCACCAGATCTTTCTGGGCGGGCTCCTGCGGATCTGGTGGTGGCCGTTCACGCATCCGGCAGAGCGGGTCCGGATGAAAGGTCGAGGAAGTGCATCCGCCGTGCGATCCCCCGATAGTCGACGCCTGTGTGGGCGACGAGCGCAACGGCGAGATCGCAGCGGCGCACGACATCCGCGCTGATGTCCGTCGATTGCAGGCGCCGGCCGCCGATCTCCACTTCGGGGACATAGGGATCATGGTAATGGACCTCGGCACCGTACTCCAAGAGACGGGAGAGGACGGAGAGTGCCGGGGCGTTGCGCTGGTCGCCGACGTCCGGCTTGTAGCTCACGCCCAGCACCAGGACGGTCGCGTTGCGCAGGGCGATGCCTTGCGCGTTGAGGGCGCGGCCGATGCGCTCCAGGGTGCGGTCCGGCATCGAGGCGTTCAGGTCGACCGCGAGTTCGAGAAGATGCATCGGCTCGCCCATCTTCCTCGCCCGCCAGGCGAGGTATCGCGGATCCACGGGGATGCACTCGCCGCCGATGCCGGGGCCGGGGTAGAAGGGCATGAACCCGAACGGCTTGGTGGCCGCGGCGTGGATGACTTCTCGGACGTTGAGCGCCAACCGGTCGCAGACGAGGCTCAGTTCGTTGGCGAAGGCGATGTTCAGATTGCGAAACGCGTTTTCGAGAAGCTTCGCCATCTCCGCCGCCTCTGGGCTGGAGACGATGGAGACGGAGCGCGTGACGCGGAGGTAGAGTGCAGCCGCGCGGTCGGCGCACGCCGGCGTCATGCCGCCGACGATGCGCGGTGTCGTGGCGATCGAATAGTCCGGGTTTCCCGGGTCGATGCGCTCGGGGACGAACGCGAGGAAGAAGTCCTTCCCCGCTGCGCCCACCGCCGCGGTGAGGGGTGGCAGCAGGATCTCGCGGGTGGTGCCGGGGTAGCTCGTGCTCTCGAGGACGACGAGCGTGTTGCGTACAACGTGGCGGGAGACCATCTCCGCCGCATCACGCAGCGCGGAGAGGTCCGGCTCACCATCGTGCAGCGGTGTCGGGACGGCGATGACGACGACGCGGCATTCGTTCAGGACGGACCAGTCGGTGGTGGGCGTAAATGCACCGGAATCCAGCGCGCGTCGGAGCTGCGCGCGGCCGGCCGTCTCAACGCCGGGATCGCCGGATAGGAGCCCGGCCACGCGGCGGGGATCGATATCGACCCCGTAGACCCGATAATCCGCCTCCGCGAGCGCCAGAGCCAAGGGCAGGCCGACGTAACCCACACCCACGACCGCCATCCGCGAGCCCGGTGGCGGAGCGCTCGCGACAGGGGACGGCATGATCATCACCCCTTCCCCTTCGGGATATGGTCTGCGGGTACATAACGTGACGACGGAACCCCACAAACCCGGTTTGCATAACGTGGATCGGGGTGAGACAGCGGTGCGAATTCTTGTCACGGGGGGAGCCGGGTTCATCGGCTCCCATTTGGTGCGGCGACTTGTACGGGAAGACCATGAGGTAACGATCCTGGACGACTTCTCAAGCGGGCGCCGCGACGTGATCGTCCACCCGTCCGTCTCCTTCGTGGAGGGCGATGTGCGTGACGCCGAAGGCGTCGAGCGGATCGTGGGCGACATGGACTTCGTCTTCCATCTGGCGGCGGTCGTCGGCGTGCGGCGCACTCTGCGGCAGCCCTGGGACACCATCACCACGAGCGCCGTCGGGACCGTCAACGTGCTGCGGGCAGCGCTGCGCAAGGGCTGCGGGTGTGTCGTTGCGTCCTCTTCGTCGATGTACGGGAAGAACGTCCAAGTCCCCCTCGCGGAGGAGGACGACGTCGTGCTCGGAAACACGCATCTCGGAGCCTGGACCTACTCGTACGCCAAGGCGGCCGAGGAGGTCCTCTGCCGGGCGGCCTGGCAGGACTTCGACCAGCCGGTGAAAGTTGTGCGGCTCTTCAACGTGGTGGGGCCTGGACAAGGCGAGCACCTCGGCATGGTCTTGCCTCGGTTCGTCGGTCAGGCCTTGCGCGGGGAACCCCTCGTCGTCTACGGCGACGGCGGTCAGACCCGCACATTCATGGACGTGGAGGATGCCATAGAGGGCATCTTGCACGTCTGG
>JAJZIE010000285.1 GCA_021810725.1 Bacillota bacterium
CTTGCGATAGACGCCGGCGATGTCGCCGGCGGGGTCCAGCACGGCGACGCTGCTGTAGACGCGCCGCATGGGATTCGGCTCCGGTGGGCGCTCGTACATCCCCAGCACGGCCCACACCCCGGACCTTTGCGCGAGTGCCCGGATCTCTTGCAGGATGGGCCCGTCCAGGGTCTCGGCTGCCTCCCACCGCTCCGCGTTGGACGCAGAGGAGGGGAGGTAGGCCAGGGCGACCTCCGGCAGAACGAGCAGCTCGGCGCCGACTCCGCGCGCGGTGTCGAAGGCGTGCCTCACCTTGCTGAGGTTTTCCTGCTTGTCGGCACTGACCTCAAGTTGGGCCAGCAGCAGCGTCGGCACCGATGTCACCCTTTCCATGGCGAGACAGGTCGACCAGCACCTGCAGGGGCTCGAGGATATCCATCGATATCGAGCGGGCTGTGTTCAAGAGATGTTCGGACAGCGCGCTGACGGCCTGCTCCGGATCGCGTGCGGCCACCGCGCGCAGGATCTTGTGGTGCTCGGCCAACACTGCCTCGCGCCGGCCCGGTTGCGTGACGGCCTTGCCGCCCAGCAGAACGATCAGGTCGCGCAGCTCCGTCAAGAACTGCACCGTGTGCTGGAGCCCCGCGCTGCGCGCGATCTGAACGTGCAACTGGCCATCCAGTTCGAGAAACTTGGCCGCATCGCCGTCGAGCATGGCGCTCTCCTGCTCGGCGAGCAGCCGCGTGAGCGTCCGGATCGCCCCGTCGTCCGCCCGCTGCACCAGCATGCGCAACGCCAGCCACTCCAGGGTCACGCGCACGAGAAACACCTCGACGATCTCCGCAGTCGTGGGCTGGTGCACCACGTACTGGCCGCGCGTATCGACCTCGAGCAGGCCCTGCTGCTCCATGATCTGCAGTGCCTGCCGCACCGGGGTGCGGGACACCCCGAGGTCGGTCGAGAGCTCGACGGTGTTCAGAGTGCTGCCGCCGGGGTACTTCCCATCGAGCACGTGCCGGCGAAGGATCTTATGCACCTGGTCGGTCAGACCGATGCGGGTCAGGCGCGCACCTTCGGCTTCCGGCGGGTATGGAGTGGGCACTCGCGTTCTCCCTTCCTCAAGACACAGTGGAATTCCGCAGCGTCCTTCTAGGTCTTGCTCTGCTTCGCGTCCGGCTCGGCATAGCGGACCTCGAAGGTGACGCATCCCTGCGGCGCCTCCCAGGGTCCGTGCGGCATCCCGGGGGGACGGCAGGCGTACATGCCTGCGGTGAACGTTTCACCGAGGCGAAGATCGGTAAGGCTTCCCTCGAGGATCCAGATCTCCTCCCAGAAGTCGTGGCGCAGCACGTCCCGCGTCCGGCAGCCAGGGTCAAAGCGCAGTAGGCGCGTCCCGTTCCCGAACTCGTCCATCGCCAGGATCTTCTGCCACTGCAGATCGTTGTCAGGGATCCGTTGCCAGGGAATGTCGTCGACGGCTCGGAACTCGATCTCTGGCTTCGGCATTTCCACAGACCTCCTCAGTAGATCCAGGGCAGATCCCGCACCCGAAAACTAGGGGGATTGCGGCGCCCATCGGTAAGAGAACGACAGCGATCGGCTGCTGCGGGGGTCCCGTAGCGCGCCGGAGAAATCTGGGGAGAAGTCCAGCTTGCCGCCGACCACGGGGAGCGTGCCGAGGAACAGCACGAGATCACGACCAGGCGTTCGCATGCGGTCGAGCGGATGCGCGGCATAGTGCAGTAGATCGGCCAGCCGGCCCTGTTGATAGAGTCTCCCTCCGCTCCATCCCTCCAGGACGAGATCGTCCCAATGGTCCTCGACCTCCTCGATTGGCCAGACCGTCCTCGACATGACCTTGGGGCCGAGCTGCTTCGACAGCGGGAATGATCGCTGCTCCATCTCGCGGTCTGTGTGGTCGCTGCCGACGCCGAGGTACATCCCTTGCGGGGTGGACACCAGCACAGGCTCCACCTCGCCGGACGTCCGGGATCCCACCACGTCGTACTCTCAGGGCCCAACAAGCAGGTAGTCGGGCACGCGGTAGTAGGCGGGGACCGTCTCCGGGGCGGGAACCCCTTCCCTCCCCAGTTCGTCGATATGGTGCTGGACCGCGGCGCGATCGCGCCCCGCGAATCCGGCCATGACCAAGGTAGGCCTCTGTAGTCGCATCTGCATATGCGCACCCTGCAGATCCTCAACGATCAAGTCCAACGGTATCAGCATCCTTACTGCGACAGCGCTTCCTTGACAAAGGGCGAAGGGCCTGTGTATACATGGATTAAATGAGCCATGGATACGGACCGAGTGTACCTTGGTTCCTGCGTCCTGTCAACGCGACAGGACGCCACAAACGGCCTGGGGCGAACACCTATCGGGTCGTCCCGCAATCCTGAGTGGAGGGCAGTCGATGGATTTGTATCGAGTGGAAGACCGCCGGCTTCTCACCGGCCACGGAACATTTCTCGACGATCTGCACCCCGTACCGAACATCCATCACGCCGCCATCCTCCGCAGCCCGTACCCGCACGCGCGCATCCGCGCCATCAACCCCTCGAAGGCCCTGGCGATGGAGGGCGTGGTCGCCGTTCTAACCGGTCAGGATGTGGCCACAATGAGCCGCCCCTTCCCGTCGGCGCTGCCCAAGCAGGCCGCATACTACTCCCTGGCGATCGACAAGGCGCGCTTCGTCGGCGAGCCGGTTGCCGTCGTGGTTGCCAAGAACCGCTACCTCGCAGAAGACGCGCTTGGATTGATCGAGGTCGACTACGAACCGCTCCCTGCCGTGGTCGACCCGGAGCAGGCGGTCGTTGACCCCGACGCACCGGTCCTCCACGAGGATGTGGGGAGCAACGTCGCGCTCCACCGCACGCTGCGCTACGGTGACCCGGACGAGGCCTTCCGTACGGCAGACGTCGTGGTCAAGCGGCGCCTGCGCTTTCCGAAGTACGGATCCACACCGCTGGAGACGTTCGGGGTGCTCGCGTCGTGGGAAGGCGCGGAAGAGACGCTGACAATCTGGTCCAACTTCCACGGCCCGTTCTCGATGCACCCCGTCGTCGCCCAGGCGCTGGGCATCCCCAGCAACAAACTGCGGTTCATCGTCCCGGGCGACATCGGCGGGGGCTTCGGCATCAAGACCAGCATCTACCCGTACATGGCGCTGATCGGGCTCGCGTCGCGCAAGGCGGGCGTTCCCGTGAAGTGGATTGAGGATCGCCAGGAGAGCCTGATGGCCTCCTCGAGCGGTACC
>JAJZIE010000016.1 GCA_021810725.1 Bacillota bacterium
CGAGACGGTCCGCCGCGATGATCTCGATGTCGCCGAGGTCGTGCGGCGGGCGGTAGCGGGCGAGCAGGGACGGGTAGACACCGATCCGCCTTGTTTGAGCTTCCACGTGTACGAGAGTTGGCGGCCCTGGGCGGAAAACCTTTCAGGGGGGCACGGGATGCGGCTGCGCGATGTGGGCGAATGGGGGCTGATCGAGCGTCTGCGCGCGTTCGCGGGGTCTGGCGGACTGGACTTCACGGACGACTGCGCCTTCCTGCCGCCGATGGGACCCGGCATGCTGGTCAGCAGCGACGTCATGGTGGCGGGCGTCCATTTCGACCCTTCCTTCATGGCGTGGCGCGACATCGGCTTTCGCGCCCTGGCCGGAGCCCTTTCCGATCTCGCCGCGAGCGGCGCGTCGGATGCGGCGCGCTACACCGTCTCGATCGGCCTGCCCGAGGAGTTTGAGCTTGAGGACGCCCTCGAGATCTACGAGGGCATGCGCGCGGTGGGGAAGGCCTGCGACGCGCAACTCGCCGGCGGCGACACGGTCGCGTCGCCGACGGTCTTCATCGCGGTGAGCGTCTTCGCCGCCACTCGCCGACCCTTGCTGAGGTCCAACGCGCAGCCCGGCGAGCGCCTCTACTGTTCGGGCACCCTGGGCGCCGCGGCCAGAGGCCTCGAACTCGCGCGCGTCGGCGGGCAGGGCCCCGCTCTCGAGCGATTCCTGCGACCTCTGCCGCGCATGCGCCTCGGGCGGCTCCTTTCGGACCTCGGCGCCGGCGCCTGCGTCGACGTGTCGGACGGCCTTTTTCCCGAACTGAAGGCGATGGCCGACGCCTCGCGCGTCGGGATCGAGCTGGACGAGGACGCCCTGCCGCTTGTCGATGACATTCCCAGGAGCCTCGCGCTGAGATACGCTTACGGTGGCGGCGAAGATTACGAGCTTGTGTTCAGCGGGCCCGACGACCTGCTGCAGCGGCTTCCCGGTCGGGACGCCGACCTGCCGCCGTGCACGGCCATCGGCCGCATCCGCGAGCACGGAGCCGGACTCACGGTGCGGCGCGCGGGGGCTTTGGAGCCTATGGCGCCGGCCGGTTACAGCCATTTCAGCGGGGGCGGACAATGAGGCGGATCGAGCTCGACGGGCCAGAGGCGACGCGCGCGTTGGGACAGGCCCTGGCGCGGGCGGTCAAGGGCGGACTTTGCATCCTGCTCCGCGGCGAACTCGGAGCCGGCAAGACCACCCTCTGCCAGGGCTTCATCGAGGACCGCACCGGCATCGCCTACGCCCCCAGTCCTACCTTCACGCTTTTGCAGGCCTATCCCGGGGGGCTCTACCACTTGGATCTGTACCGCCTTGCGCAAGCCGATCTCAGGGAATTCGACATGGAGGAGATTTTCGCTCCGGACGCCCTGCTGCTTGTCGAGTGGCCCGAGCGCGCAGAAGGGGACTGGCCTCCGGACCGCTTGGAGATCCGCCTCGCGGGCGAGGGCGAACAGCGCGTCGCGGAACTCGCGGCCAAAGGGCCGGCGGCCGAAGAGGCGCTCGACCGCCTCGGGTGGCCGGCATGAGCGGGGGCTGGCTCTGCATCGAGACGACCGGCGACGTGCTCGGGGTGGCAATCCTCGCCGCGGACGGCGGACTGCTCGCGGAGATCGGCCAGCAGGCGCCGCGGCTCCATTCCGCCCTGCTCGTCCCCGCCATCGCCGAAGCGCTGCGCCTGGCTGGGCTGTCGCAGGCCTCCATCGGCCAGATCGCGGTCAACCGCGGGCCCGGCTCCTACACGGGCATCCGCATCGGTCTTGCGGCCGCGGAGGCGATGGGCGAGGCGCTTGGCATCCCGGTGTACGGTGTGCCGGGTCTCTGGGCCAGCGCGGCCAGCCGCAGCCTCGAGGGACTCTACGCGCCGGCCCTCGACGCCCGACGGGAAGACGCCTTCTGCGCCCTCTACGAGGTGCGCCGGGATGGACTGCCCGCGGAGCGGATCGGCCCGGGAATGCGCCCGCTCCGGGAATTCCTCGAGGCCTGCCGCCCGTTCGGACGGCCGGTCGAGGTGATGGGCGACGCCGCGGGGCGTCACGGCGAGATCGTGCGCGGATACCCCTTCGTGCGCATAGGACCCAGCCAGATGGGAGCCGCAAGGCTAGGACTCTTTGCGATACGTGCTCGGGAGGAGGCACTCGACGATGCGCTGTCCACCGCTGCGCTTTACCTTCGGCCGCCGGCCGCCGCAACCAGAAGAGCCGATGGATGAACCGGTGCGCATCGAGGAGATGCAGCTCGGGGATATCGACCAGGTTCTGGTGATCGAGCGGCGCTCCTACCCGACCCCCTGGTCCAGGCGGGCCTTCGTCTCGGAACTGACCGAGAACGCCTACGCCCACTACCTCGTGGCCAGGATGGGGCAGCGCGTGGTGGGCTACATCGGCATGTGGTTCGTCATCGACGAGGGCCATATCACGAACGTCGCGGTGCATCCGGACGCGCGAGGCAAGGGCGTCGGCAGGCAGCTGATGCGGGCGGAGATGGATCTCGCCCGGATGCAGGGCGGCGTCCGCGTGACGCTCGAGGTGCGGGTCACGAACACGGTGGCCCAGCATCTCTACACCTCGCTCGGTTTTCAGAAAGTCGGGATCCGCCGCGGCTACTACACCGACAACGGCGAGGACGCCTACATCATGGTCTGGGGCGAGATGCCGGGGGAGGGCCGCCATTGAACGACCTGCTCTGCCTCGGCATCGAGACGAGCTGCGACGAGACGGCCGCCGCGGTGCTCGGGCGGGACGGACGGCTTCTGGGTTCCGTGGTGGCGAGCCAGATCGACCTGCACGAGGCCTTCGGCGGGGTGGTGCCGGAGGTGGCGGCGAGGCGCCACCTCGAGCGCATCGGTCCCGTGGTGCGCGAGGCCCTGGCGCAGGGCGGCGTCCGCAGCGAGGATATCGGTCTCATCGCGGTGACGCGCGGCCCGGGACTCGCCGGCGCCCTGATGGTGGGCCTCTCGTGGGCGAAGGCGTTCGCCTTCGCACGGGGGCTGCCGATCGTCGGGGTGAACCATGTCGTGGCGCACGCCCACGCCGCCTACCTCGACACGGCGCCGAGCTACCCGGATCTCGCCCTGGTCGCGTCGGGCGGCCACACGGACCTCTTTTTGCTGGAGGGACCGACAAAGGTCCGGGTGCTGGGCCGGTCGAGGGACGACGCGGCGGGAGAGGCCTTCGACAAGGTCGCGAGAAGCCTCGGGCTCGGCTATCCGGGCGGCCCCGCGATCGAGAGCCTCGCGCGGGACGGAGACGCGGGGCGGGCTGTGCTGCCGCGCGTCGGCCTCTTCCGCGACAGCCTCGATTTCAGCTTTTCCGGCCTCAAGACGGCGGCCCAGGGCCTGCGCCGGCAGGGCCTGGCGCCACGGGACATCGCGGCCGCCTTCCAGGCGGCCGTGTTCGATCAGCTCTGGGAGCGGGCGTCGCTTGCCTTGCGTCAGACGGGATGCCGCCGTCTCATTTTCGCCGGGGGTGTCTCGGCGAACGGCTATCTCCGCGAGCGCCTGGGCGAAGCCCTGCGGCGCCAGGGGCTCGCGCTGCTCGTGCCGCCGATCGGCCACAGCACGGACAACGCCGCCATGATCGCGCGTCTCGGCCTGACCATGTACGAGGCGGGAGAGCGTTCGCCGTGGGACATGGGCGCGGAGCCGGTGATCCACCCGTTCAAGCCGTAAAGGAGGGCCTCGCGTGCTGTACAAAAGTCCCACCGGCGAGCCGAAGCTCGCGGCGGATGTCTTCATCGCGCCTTCTGCGGACGTGATCGGCGACGTCACGATCGGCAAGGGGGCGTCGGTCTGGTATGGCGCCGTGCTGCGCGGCGACGCGGAGCGGATCGAGATCGGAGCGGGCACGAACCTCCAGGACGGAGCGGTGGCGCACGCCGATCCCGGCTTCCCCCTGAAGGTGGGGCGCGACGTGACCGTCGGCCATCGCGCCATCGTGCACGGCGCGACGATCGCGGACGGAGCCCTGATCGGCATGGCGGCCGTCGTGCTGAACGGCGCGAGGGTGGGGGAAGGTGCCTTGCTCGGCGCGGGCGCCCTTCTGCCCGAAGGCAAGGAGGTGCCCGCGGGCATGCTGGCCGCAGGCGTCCCCGCACGGGTCATTCGGGCCCTGCGACCCGACGAGGTGGCGGGTCTCAGGCGGTCGGCCGAGCATTATCGGGAGCTCGCCGCCGCTTATCGACGTCTGAACCAGGACAGTCCCGGCGATCATAGTCCGAGCTAGGAACTCTTTTAAGAGCAGCGAAAGGCTACAACCGGGGGGATTGGAAAGGTGCACGCGCATTTCGTCGGGATCGGCGGCTACGGCATGAGTGCGATCGCGTATGTACTCAAGGGCCAAGGCAGCGTGGTGACCGGATCCGACGTCCAGCCGTCCTCCCGCACCGAACGCCTTGAACGCATCGGCGTGCCGATCGCCTACGGACACAGCGAGGAAAACCAGGAGGGTGCGGACGTCGTCGTCTACTCGACCGATGTGCCGGCGGACAACGTGGAGCTCCAGGCGGCGCGCCGGCGCGGCGCGGAAGTGGTGCACCGGTCCGAGATGCTGGCGCGCATCCTCGAGCACGGACGGGGCATCTGCGTCACGGGCACGCACGGCAAGACCACCACGACGTCGATGATCTCCGCCATCCTGATCGAGGCGGGTCTCGACCCGAGCGTCGTGGTCGGCGGCGAGCTCGAGTGGCTCGGCGGCAACGCCCGCATCGGCCACGGGTCGATCGTCGTCGCGGAGGCGGACGAGAGCGACGGCTCTTTTCTCAGGTACCGCCCCGAGATGGCGGTGCTCACGAACGCGGAGCCGGAGCACCTCGACCACTACCACGGAGATTTTGCGAACGTCATCGCCGCGTACCGCACGTTTCTCGCCGGCATCACCGGAAAGGCCTTCATCTGCCACGACAGCCCGCTGGTGCGGGAGATCGCGCTCTCGAGCGGCCATGCCTTCGTCTCCTACGGCATCGATCGCGGCGCCGACTACCGGGCCATGCGGGTGCTGTCCCTCGCGGGTGGCGGCCACCGCTTCACCGCTGTCGGGCCGAATGGGACGATCGGACGGTTCGAGCTGCACATTCCAGGGCTGCACAACGTGCGCAACGCCCTGGCGGCGATCGCCGTCGCGGACAGCCTCGACGTCGGCCCGCAGGTGATGATCGACGCCTTGCGCCATTTCCGCAACGCGGCCCGTCGCTTCGAGGTTGTCGGCAGGGGTAAGGGTATCACCGTCGTTTCGGACTACGCCCACCATCCGACGGAGATCGCGGCCGTCCTCGAGGCCGCGCGGGAGCTGAAGCCCCTGCGCGTGCTGGCGGTCTTTCAGCCGCAGCGCTACGCAAGGACGAAGCTGCTCTTCGCGGAGTTCGCGCAGGCGTTCGCGCAGGCCAACGAAGTCTGGCTGCTCGACATCTACTCGCCGCCTGGCGAGGCACCGATCCCGGGCATCTCTTCGCAGCGCCTCGCCGAGAGCATGGCTGCGCACGGTACGGAGGTGCACCACGTGCACGGCGCCCAGGATGCCGAGAGCTACCTGCAGGATGTCCTGCGGCCGGGGGACGTCCTGCTGGTGATGGGCGCGGGCGACGTGTACCGCCTGGCGCAGCGCCTCGGCCAGGCGGTAGAGCAGGCGGAACCTGGCAGGAGTGGGGCGACTGGGGGCTGACGGCGTACCCTGTCCCTGCGACGAGAGCAAATGTGCCCGGTAGAACAGGGCGGGAGCGGCGGCGCTCCCGCCCTGACTGTTCCCTTCGCCGCACATGGCCCGTGCGTTACACTGCAAACGGGTGATGGGGATGCGCAGAGCGCTGGGTGCCGCGTTGCTCGGACTCCTGCTGGCGGGGTGCTCGGCGACCCAGCCGCAGCCCCGCGAGACGTTCTCTGTGCGGCGGGCGCGACCCGTCGTCGTCCACAACATCCCGCCGCAGACGGAACTGCAGGCCATGCAGTTCCTCACGGACAAGGTCGGGTTCATGGCGACAGCGGAGCTGCCGTGGAGCACGCCTTTGGGCAACCATGACACGGGGCCCGTGTTCCTGCTTGCCACCAGAGACGGCGGCCGCAGCTGGTCAAGGCACGCGCTGCCCGAGGGCCTGCGCGTCACGGGGCTCGACTTCACGAGCGCCGAGACCGGCTTCCTGGTCGGCATGACGAAGAGCAGCGCAGAGCTTTGGGCAACCGTCGACGGCGGCGCCACCTGGAAGATGCGGGTCGGGCTGCCCTTGACCACCAAGCCCTACCGGGAAACGTTGGACAAGGTCCACGTTGGGCAGAGCGGACAGGGCTACGCGCTCCTCGACGGCAGCCTCTACCGTACGGCTGACGGCGGCGCGGCGTGGCAATCTGCGAGGCTACCGCCGCGGACGAACGATGCCTTGTTCCTATCGCCGACCACGGGAATCGCCATCTCGTACCGCACCATCTGGCGCACGACGGACGCCGGTCGGAACTGGCAACCGGTCTGGCAACTGCCCGCTTCCCTCTACGTACCGGACAGCGCCTATCTCGGCAGCGAGTCGATCGATGTGCCGTTCGCGGGGTTGAACGGCGGGCCGAGCGGCATCAACCTTCTGGCCGCGTCGGGCTCGACCGCGTGGGCGGTCTTCAACGAGGGCTCCGCCTGCGCCATGCCGCACTGCCAGAGCGACGTCGCGATCAGTGGGGATGGCGGCGAACACTGGAAGCTGCAGGCGCAGCCCCCAAGCCTCCCTGGGCAGGCGCAGGGGCCGAGCGCTGTCGTATCGCAGATCTCAGCCTCGGCCCAGGGTCTCTTCGCGGCGGCTCAGTCCGGGGAGGAACTCACGTTCACGACGCCTACGGGCGTCACGCACGATTTGTTGCCGCAGGCGCCGGGAGTAGGGGTTGCGGCCTTTTCGCGCGACGGCCAGGGCGGGCTCTGGGTCGGCGACCCAGGCGCCCACCTCTTCTACGAAGCGGCAGGCGCCCGGTCCTTCCATCCCGTCTGGCCTCCACTCGCCCCGACCGGCGGCATCGCGTTCGTGACGCGACTCAAAGGTTACGGTCATGCGCTCGTGGCCGGACGCTACGCTGTTCTCTCGACGCGCGACGGTGGGCGGACCTGGCGGATGGTCCACAGCTTCGCTCCCGGGGTGACGCCGACGGGGTTCGCGTTCACCCGGACGGGCGATGGGTACGTCTTCGCCACCCTGCCATCGGTCGGGCCGAAGATCCCGGGCCAGATCCTGCGCACCGAGAACGGCGGCGGAACCTGGCGGGTCGTCCGGACGATCGGCGACGCGTCCGGCTGGATCGGGCGGGTGAACCTCCAGGCGTTCACCGGCCAACAGGTGTTGCAGGGACTGCCGCGGGTGCGGCTCAGCCGCGATGGCGGCAGGACGTGGCGCACGAGCGGCCAGGTGCCGTTCACCGGGGCCCAGGACATGCTGGCGACATGGTTCCTCTCGCCAAGCGACGGGTGGGCTCTCGATGCCCCGACCGGGAACCTCTACCGCACCGCGAGTGGCGGTGCGCGCTGGCGCAAGGTCGGGCGGCTCAGAGCCTCGAGTTTCGCCTCGATCGACTTCGCGAATGCCCGGGACGGCTGGGTTTTGGCGCCCGGTCCTCTGAGCAGCGCGACGCTCCTGCGCACGACGGACGGGGGCGTGACGTGGCAGGCGGCGGCCATGCCGCAAACCGCGGGCCTCGCGACGTACGGCTCACCCGCCGAGACGCTCAGCTTTGTCAGCGGCGAGGTAGGCTACCTCGAGACCGTCTCGGGCCTGTACCGCACCTCGGACGGCGGCCTGACGTGGTCGCCCGTGCCTTGACACCTCGCCATCGGCACGCTGGAAGCATGGGACAAGCGGTGGTATGCTGCTTTAAATACACGGATTGGGGAGGCTTCGCTCAGTGGCGGCGGACAAGGTTCTCCGCGAAGGCTTGACGTTCGACGACGTGCTTTTGGTCCCGGCCCACTCGTCGGTGGTGCCGAACGATGTGGAGACGAGGACGCGCCTCACGCGGCGGCTCAACCTCAACATCCCGATCCTCTCGGCCGGCATGGACACGGTGACGGAGTCCCGCATGGCGATCGCGATGGCCCGCGAGGGCGGCATCGGGGTCATCCACAAGAACATGACGATCGATGCCCAGGCGGGCGAGGTCGACAAGGTGAAGCGTTCCGAGAACGGCGTCATTCTGGACCCGATTTACCTGACCCGCGACCATACGATTCAGGACGCGCTCGAGATGATGGCGAGATACCGCATCTCGGGCGTTCCCATTGTCGAGGGCGAGCGGCTCATCGGCATCATCACGAACCGCGACGTCCGCTTCGAGGAAGACCTCGCCCGGCCGCTCGACGACGCCATGACGCGCGACGGGCTGGTTACGGCGCCAGTGGGCACGACGCTCGCGGAAGCGAAGCAGATCATGGCCAGGCACCGCATCGAGAAGCTGCCGCTCGTCGACGAGAACTACCATCTGCGCGGCCTCATCACGATCAAGGACATCGAGAAGGCGCAGAAGTTCCCGCACTCCGCCAAGGACCAGAAGGGCCGCCTGCTGGTGGCGGCCGCGATCGGCGTGGGCAAGGACAGGCTCGACCGCGCGCAGGCGCTGGTCGACGCCGGCGTCGACTGCCTCGTGCTGGATACGGCCCATGGCCACTCGAAGAACGTGCTCCTTGCGGTGGGCGAGATCAAGAACCACTTCCCGGACGTCGAGTTGATCGCGGGCAACGTGGCGACGGCCGCTGGCACCAAGGCGCTGATCGACGCCGGAGCGGATGCGGTCAAGGCCGGGGTAGGCCCTGGGTCGATCTGCGTAGGCGGGGAGACGGAGATCCTGATGGCGGACGGCACCGTGCGGCCGATCGCGCAGGTGATGCCGGGCGACTTCGTCATCACGCACAAGGGCCGCATTCGAGAGGTCCTGAAGGTCTATCGTCGGCCGTATGCGGGTCCGATGATGCACCTCAACATCAATGGCGCGCCCGGCACGTTGCGCGTCACACCGAACCACCCCTTCCTCGCCATGCACTTCACGGCAGACAGGGTGCAAAGGCGCAAGGCTGGAGGCAAGTACCACTTCACCAAGGCCAAGCACAACCACGGCCTGGACTGGGTGGACGCAGGCAGTCTCGCGTCGCAGGACGTGCTCTTTATGCCGCTACGCGAGGCCCATGCGCAGGAGATCTCGTACGACCTGCGCTTCAACGTTCCCGACCATCGGGTCGAGGGTGAGTGGCTCGTCGCCCGCAAGCCGAGCCGCAACCAGAACCCTGAGAACTACGCCGCGCTGGCCCGTCGGTTCGGCACCGGCGAGCGTGTGATCGGGTCCATTGTGCTCGGCGAACGCAGGATCCAGGACGAGATCGAGGCTGCCGTGGAGGGGCATCTGCAGGCGGTCGCAGACGAGCGGATCGCGCCGATGCACCGGGTGCGTCGCATGGCGCGGCTCGACGGCTCCCTCATGCGCCTCATCGGTTACTACGCGGCGGAAGGCCACTGCGCGGGCAACCCCAACAACCGGCAGCTGCGCTTCGCCTTCCACGAGGACGAGACCGCGTACCACGCGGACGTGGGGCGTCTCGTGCAGGACGTGTTCGGCTACGCCGGCACGACCCTCGTGCACAGCCAGCGAGGCAAGGGGGTCACCGTCCTCGTGAGCAGCCACGCACTTGCACGCTTCTTCACGGATCTGATTCCAGGACGCTCGTATGAGAAGCGCCTCCGGCAGGAGGTCATGGAGCAGGGTCCGGAGCTCTTGCGCGAGCTTCTGATCGGCGCCTTGCGCGGCGACGGCACCTTGCGCGAGCGGGGACGCGTCTCGTTCAAAACCACGTCGCCGTCGCTTGCGAGCCAGATCGCGGAGATTTTCATGCGGCTCGGCTACACACCGAGTGTGCGACGGGAGGAGCCCGCGCGGGCGAGTTGGCATGCGCAGTACACGGTGCGGATATCGGGGGAGCAGGTCGGGCGTTTCTTCGAGGAGTTCCCGGAACTGCGGGACAAGGCGAAGCAGGCGCCCAGAGCCATGCGCCAGCAGGGCATGTGGCGGGGCGAGGGCGGTACCTACACCACGATCAAGGACGTGAAGGTTATCGAAGAGAGCCTCTACGTCTACAACCTGGAGGTCGAGGAGGACGAAAGCTACGTCGCCAACCGCGTCGCCGTGCACAACTGCACGACGCGTGTCGTGGCGGGGATCGGCGTCCCGCAGATCACGGCCATCCTGGACTGCGTCGCGGCGGCCGCCCCGTCGGATGTCCCGGTGATCGCCGATGGCGGCATCCGCACGTCGGGCGACATCACGAAGGCACTGGCGGCTGGGGCGCACACGGTGATGCTCGGGTCGCTCCTGGCCGGTACCGAGGAATCCCCCGGCGAGATGGAGATCTACATGGGCCGGAGCTTCAAGAGCTATCGCGGCATGGGCTCGCTTGGCGCGATGAAGGAAGGGTCGAGCGACCGCTACTTCCAGGAAGGGCAGAGCAAGCTCGTGCCGGAGGGCATCGAGGGGCGCGTGCCCTACCGCGGACCGCTCGCCGACACCATCTACCAGATGGTCGGCGGGCTCAGGGCCGGCATGGGCTACGTCGGCGCCGCGACCATCGAGGATCTGCGGCGGGAAGCGCAGTTCGTGCGCATCACGCATGCCGGACTTCTCGAGAGCCACCCGCATGACGTCGACATTACCAAGGAAGCGCCGAACTACCGCCGCTAGCCGAGCAGAGGCTGAGGGCGTATCCTTCCTAATTGGGGCATGTGCTTTTGGCGGGCCCCTGATCGACCGACGCTGGGAGAGAGTGCCTTGGCTCTATACGCGATCGAAGGCGGCAACCGGCTGATCGGCTCCGTGCCCGTGAACGGCGCGAAGAATTCGGCCCTGCCGATCATCACCGCCGCCGCCCTGGCTTCCGAGGGCGTGTCGGTGCTGCAGAACATCCCGAGCTATACCGATATCCTCGACCTGATCGAAATCCTCCGCGCCCTGGGCGCGAAGGCCGAGTTCACGGGACCCCACACGCTCGAGGTGGACGCGAGCGGCCTGACGGGATTTGTCGCGCCATACGATAGGGCGGCCCGCCTGCGCGGCTCGACCTACATCGTCGGCCTTCTGCTGGCTCGCCTCGGCAAGGCGGAGGTGGCCGTGCCGGGCGGCTGCGACATCGGCGCGCGCCCCGTGGACTTCCACCTGCGCGGTTTCCAGGCGCTTGGCGCCAGGGCCTGGGTGGAGCATGGCGCGATCCTGGCGGAGGCGCCCGGCGGGCTTGTCGGTTCGCGCTTCTACGTCGACCGCAAGTCGTTCGGCACCACCTGCAACATGATGATCGCCGCCTCCATTTCGAACGGCACGACCGTTCTGGAGGATGCCGCGCAGGAGCCCGAGATCGTGGACCTCGCGAACTTCCTGAACGCGATGGGCGCGCGCGTACGCGGCGCCGGCACCGACGTCATTCGCATCGAGGGAGCCCAGCGGCTCCACAGCGCCGCCCACGAGGTCATCCCGGACCGCCTTGAGGCGGGCACGTTCCTGCTCGCCGGAGCGGCCACGGGCGGTAGGGTCAGCGTCGGACCGATCATCCCCGAACACCTGCGTACGCTGATCGTCAAGCTCGGCGAGGCCGGCGCCCGCGTCGAGGTGGAAGAGGACTCGATCACGGTCGACGCCCCGGACCGGCTGAAGGCGATCGACGTGCAGACACAGCCGCATCCGGGATTCCCGACAGACCTTCAGCCGCAGCTGGTCGCGGCGCTCTGCCAGGCGGACGGCGTGTCGGTGGTCGAGGAGACGATCTTCGACAACCGCTTCGGCTATGCCAACGAACTGGTGCGCCTGGGGGCGCAGATCAAGATCGAGCGCAACACGGCGCTCGTCCGGGGAACCAGTGTGCTCACCGGTGCGCCGGTCGTCGCGCGGGACATCCGCGGCGGCGCGGCGCTGGTGATCGCGGGTCTCAGTGCGCAGGGGCGCACGGAGATCGATGGGGTGCGGCACGTCGCTCGGGGCTATGAGCACCTGGCGGAGAAGCTGACCGCCATCGGCGCCGAGATCCGCGTCGTGGGAGAGTGACGGCACCGAGAGGGACGCAGGAGGGAAGGGATCGTATGCCGGAAACCTGGGTAGTGGCGGCAAAACGCACTCCGATCGGCAAGTTCGGCGGAGCGCTCAAGGACGTGCCCGCGGTGGAACTCGGCGCGCAGGCCATTCGCGCGACGGTCGCGCAGGCGGGTATCGAGGGAGCCGAGATCGACTACGCCTACATGGGCATCGTGGTGCAGGCGGGCGTCGGCCAGATCCCCTCGCGCCAGGCGACGGTCAGGGCGGGTCTGCCGGTCGAGTTGCCTTCGGACACCATCAACAGGGTTTGTGCCTCGAGCCTGCGCGCGGTCAATCTGGGCGACATGTCGATCCGTCTCGGCGAAGCCAAGGTGGTGCTGGCCGGCGGCATGGAGAGCATGTCGCAGGCGCCGTACCTCCTCTACAAGGCGCGCTATGGCTACCGCATGGGCAATGGCGAACTCGTGGACTCGGTCGTGCATGACGGCCTCTGGTGCGCGTTCGGCGACGTGCACATGGGCGTGCACGGCGGCCGCGTCGCGCTCGAGATGGGCGTCAGCCGCCAGGAGATGGACGAGTGGTCGTACCGCTCGCAGATGCGGGCCAAGGACGCGATGGCGGCCGGCCGTCTCGACGACGAAATCGTTCCGGTCCAGTTCGGCAAGGCGGAGCTGGCCAAGGACGAGGGGCCGCGCCCAGACACGACGCTCGAGCGCCTGGCGCAGTTGAAGCCGGTCTTCGACCCGACGCACGGCATCACCGCCGGCAACGCGCCGGCCCTCAACGATGGCGGTTCGGCGGTCCTCTTGATGGAGGCGTCCGAGGCGCAGCGCAGGGGCCTCAAACCTCTCGCGCGCATCCTGTCGCACGGCGCGGTGTCGCAGGACCCGGCCTACCTCGCGACCGTGCCGGCCCTCTCCGCGCAGCAGGCCCTGGAGCGCGCCGGCCTCAAGGCGAAGGACCTCGCACTTGTCGAGATCAACGAGGCGTTCGCGGCCGTCGCCATCACCTCGACCAAGATGCTCGGCGTGGACCCGGAGATCGTCAACCCGAACGGCGGCGCCGTCGCCTTCGGCCACCCGATCGGAGCGTCCGGTGCCCGCATCCTGATGACGTTGATCTACGAACTGCGCCGCCGCGGCGGCGGTTACGGCGTTGCGGCGATCTGCTCCGGCGGCGGCCAGGGAGAAGCCACCGTGGTGCGGGTGGACGCCTGATGGAAAGGGTACTCGTCGTCGGCGCCGGCCAGATGGGCAGCGGCATCGCGCAGGTGGCGGCCCAGGCGGGCCGCAGCGTCACCGTGCACGACGTCGCACAAGAGTTCCTGGACCGCGGTCGCGAGACGATGCGGACGTCGCTCGGCCGCCTCGTCAAGCGCGGCCAGCTCACGCAGGAGCAGGCGGACGCCGCCCTCTCGCGGGTGCGCTTCAGCCTCGACCTCGAGGCGGCGCGCGACGCGGATCTTGTTGTCGAAGCCATCGTCGAGCGCTTCGAGGACAAGGCAAGGCTCTGGCACGCCGTGTCGGACCTTGCGCCGGAGAGCGCGATCCTCGCGAGCAACACGTCGTCCCTGCCGATCACCCGGCTCGCGGCCAATGTCCAGCGGCCGGAACGCTTTATCGGCATGCACTTCATGAACCCCGTCCCCGTGATGCAGCTCGTGGAAGTCGTCACGGGCATCCAGACTTCGGAGGAGACCACCCTCGCCGTCGAGGCCGAGGCCAAGGCCTACGGCAAGACCACGGTGCGGGCCAAGGACTTCCCCGGCTTCGTCTCCAACCGCGTACTGATGCCGCTGATCAACGAGGCGGTCTACACTCTGTATGAAGGCATCGCGAGCGCCGAGGACATCGACACGGTGATGCGCCTCGGCATGAACCATCCGATGGGACCGCTGCAATTGGCGGACTTCATCGGCCTCGACACCTGCCTCTACATTCTCGAAGTCCTGCAGGAGGGGTTCGGCGACCCGAAGTACCGGCCGTGCCCGCTGCTGCGTCAGTACGTCCAGGCCGGCTACCTCGGCCGCAAGTCTGGCCGGGGCTTCTACAGCTACAAGTAACCTGAGGCTATGGGGGAGCTGCCATGAGCCCGCAGTCCGGGAGCGGTCCCAGACCCAGCCACTTCGACGAGCGCGGCCAGGTGCACATGGTCGACGTGGGCCCCAAGCCCGAGACCGAGCGCGTCGCCATCGCGAGCGGCAGGGTGCGCATGGCCGATCCGACGCGCGAGGTGCTGTTCCGCGGCGCCGCCGCGAAGGGCGACGTGCTCGCCGTCGCGCGGGTGGCGGGCATCCAGGCAGCCAAGCGCACGGGCGAACTGATTCCGCTCTGCCACCCGCTGCCCCTCACCGAGGTGCGCGTCGACTTCGCGGAGCGGGAGGACGGCGTCGCCGTGGAGGCGGAAGCCCGCACGGTCGGGCGCACGGGCGTGGAGATGGAGGCCCTGGCTGCCGTTTCGGTGGCCTGCCTCACCGTCTACGACATGCTGAAGGCGATCGATCGCGGCATGGAGATCCAGGACGTCCGCCTCGAACGCAAGTCCGGGGGTAGGAGCGGTCTCTGGCAGCGGGAATCCTGATCCCTGGAGACATGAGGCGAGCGAGGGACCTGGGTGGCCCCTCGCTCGCCTCGTCTCGTGCGTTCAGTGGTCTGTTGGGGCCCTGTGCAGGATGTCGATGGCGTGCTGCAGCACGGGGCGGAGCACCTCGAGGCCGTCCCGCACGCCCGAGGGGCTGCCGGGCAGGTTGACGATCAGCGTCGCGCCGCGCACGCCGCAGAGACCGCGCGACAGCATGGCCCTCGGAGTCTTGTGCAGGCCGTCCAGGCGCATCGCCTCGGCGATGCCTGGCACCATCCGGTCGAGGACGGACCCGGTGGCCTCGGGCGTGACGTCCCGGGGCGAGAGCCCTGTGCCGCCCGTGGTCAGGATGCAGTCGAGGTGCAGGTTGTCCGACATGTGCAGGAGCGCCTGCGAGATCTCCTGAACCTCATCCGGGACGACTCCGCGCCACGCGAGCTCGTGCCCTTCGGCGGCGAGGAACGCCGCGATGGCGTCACCGCTCGTGTCGGCCCGCTTGCCCTGGGCCCCCAGGTCGCTCACCGTCAAGATGCCGCAACGCATGCATCGGCCTCCCTTGCTTGCGAGGTACATGATAGCAGAGGGGACGCGCAGGATTCGCGCGGGTGCGGCAAGAAGGAAAGCGCAGTCGGGGAATGCCTCCGGCGACTTTTAGGAGGTGCCGGTTACTTGCAGCTCGAGTTGAAGGTGAACGGACGCCTGGTACGGCGTGACGTCGAGCCGCGCACGCTGCTCGTGGATCTGCTGCGCGACGAGCTCGCGCTGACAGGCACCAAGGTTGGCTGCGACACGAGCCAGTGTGGCGCCTGCACCGTGCTGCTCGACGGGCACGCGGTCAAGTCGTGCAACATGCTCGCCCTGCAGGCGCAGGGCTGCGACGTGGTGACGATCGAGGGGCTCAGGGACCTGGTCCCTGAGGAAGTGCGGGAGGAGGGTCTCCACCCACTGCAGGCGGCGTTCTGGAACGAGGACGGTCTGCAGTGCGGCTACTGCACGCCGGGCATGATCCTCTCGGCGTGCGATCTTCTCAAGGAGAACCCCAACCCCAGCGACGAAGACGTGCGCCACGGCATCGAGGGCAACATCTGCCGCTGCACCGGCTACCAGCCGATCGTGCTCGCGGTGCGCAAGGCCGCGGACGTGTTGGCCGATGCCGGCATTGACCCGCTTGGCCGGTCGCGCGAGGAGGCGGGACGATGATCCCCGCCGCATTCCGCTACGAGCGTCCCACCACGATCGACGAGGCGATCGAGCTGCTGGGGCAGCCGGAAGCCAAGGCGCTCGCCGGCGGGCAGAGCCTCCTGCCGCTCCTGCGCCTGCGCATGGCGGAGCCGGAGCTGCTGGTCGATCTGCAGGACATCCCCGAGCTCAGGGGCATGCGCCACGACATGGACCAGGTTTGGGTTGGGGCGTTTGTCCGCCATGTCGAGCTCGCGGAGTCCGCGCCATGGCGCGTGTTGCGCGAGGCCGCAGAGGCTACGGGCGACCGTCAGGTGAGGCGCCTGGGCACGATCGGCGGGGCCACGGCCCACGCGGATCCGGCCGGAGATCTGCCCGCGGCCCTGCTTGCGCTGCACGCGGTGGTGGAGGCGGTCGGTCCGGCCGGCAGGCGCGAGATCCCGATCGACGGGTTCTTTCTCGGCCCATTGACGACGGAACTCGCTCCCGACGAAGTGCTCGCGGGCCTCAGACTGCCGCGGCCCAAGTCCGGCACAGGCTCGAGCTACCGCAAGTTGCGCCAGCAGGCGTCCGGCTTCGCCCTTGCGGGAGTCGGCGTGATGGTGCGGATGGAGGCCGGGCGCTGCGTCGAGGCCGGCATCGGGGTTACCGGCGTCGGGCTCCAGCCGTATGCCGCCGAGGCGGCGGGAAGGCGCCTGATTGGCACACCCCTTGGCGATGCTGAAGTCGAGGCTGCGCTCGAGGCGCTTCTGGAGGGTGTGGATGTCCAGGAAGACGCCTACGCCTCCGCGGATTACCGCGCCAAGATGTGCCGGCTCTGCGCGACGCAGGCCCTGGAGAGCGCCAGGGCCGAGGCGCTCGGGTAGGCGGCCGGGATGGCGGCGACCCTCGAGGAGATCTGGCGGAAGTGCAGCGAACTCGAGGAGCGGCTGCACTGGCGCAGGCCTTTTCTGCCAGGGGTCTACGAGTTCACCAGCCCGCGCAGGGTGACGGCCGCGGACTATAACCGCACCCCGGAGAAGGAGATTGTGGCTCGCGTGCTGCAGCAGCTGCTCGATGCGGCGGAGCACGCATTCGACTTCGAAGCGCAGCGCGCGGTGCTCGACCTCATGCAGGACCTGGAGGACGTCGATTAGGCGCCTTTGTCCAATACGGTCGAACGGACGCAGGAAGGCTCGTTCCAATAGTGGAAAGGTGTGTGCCCTGGGGGGGGCACACACCTTTGCGCATGCGTCGGTTCCTGGGAGTTCTGCTTGCCGGCCTGCCGCTGCTTCTCGCGGCGACACCCACTTTCGCCTCGACCTATCTGCCGACGGCGAAATTCGCCATGCATTTCGTCGGCGATCCCGTGCAGGTCACCCACACGCCAGCGGCGCTCGTGGGACCGAACCACGTCTACGAGGTCTCGAACGGCCTGCCACCGACCCTCTGCGAGTTCTCCGTGAGCGGTCAGGAGATCGCGTGCGTCCGGCTCGGCCACGGATACAACGCCTGGGCGGTCGCGAGAGGTACGGACGGCACCATCTACACAGGCGTCACCGCCAATTCCGACACCGGCCTCGGCTATCTCTACGCCTGGCAACCTGGCGCCAAGGCGGCCAAGGTCGTCGCGACCATGAAAGCCGACGCGATCTGGTCTCTTGCGGTCGATCCGTCCACAGGCCTTGTCTGGATCGGCGCCCAGTCGGTCTACTCCTACGACCCCGGCACCGGACACCTTCAAGACTACGGCCTCCTGGGTCAGGCGGGCGAGAGCCAGGTACACGCCATCGCGGCCTACGATGGCACCGTCTACGCCGGCCTGACGCCATATGCGGAGGTCGTGCAGCTCGACCCTTCCAGCGGAGCGGTGACGGTGTTCCAGGACATGCGCAGCCACACCTCCGGCGTCCAGCGCATCCAGGTCGACAGCGCGACAACCGTGGAAATCCTCTGGGAGTCGCGGGCCCTGGACATCTACGTGAACGGCCAGCAGCAGAACGGCTATCCCCACCTCAGCGCGGCCTACCAGCCTTCGGTCGGGATCGGGGGACAGACTTACACCTTCTTGCCGGATGGCAGGATCGCGGAGGGCTGGAACGACAGCGCGAGCCAGACGCCGACCTTCGTCGACTACCCCTCGGCGCTCTCGTTCCTCGCGCAGACGCCCATCGTGGCCTCGGGCAGCGTAGGCGGGCAACTGGTCGGCGTACTCAACACGGGCTCCATCGTCACCGTTACGCCAGGCGACAGCGCATGGCAGTTCGGTTTGGCCGAAACAAACCTGCCGGGAACGCCGGGCATCATCACGGCCATGTACAGGGATGCCGACGGTTCGCTCTGGGCGTCGCCCTACATTGGTGGCGAGGTCACGCACATCGTGAACGGCACCTTCACGC
>JAJZIE010000286.1 GCA_021810725.1 Bacillota bacterium
AGAGCGCCTCGAGGAACGAGAGCAGTGCATCGCGGGGGTGATAACGACCGGTCTGGGTCTGCGGCGGCCGTATCTTCGCAAGTGCGCGTTCCTTGATCGCCAAGTGTGCCTGCAGGTAGATCGCCGTCGTGTCGACGTGCTCATGCCCGAGCCAGAGTGCAATCACCGTGGTGTCGACGCCGGCTTCGAGCAGGCGCATGGCGGCGGTGTGGCGAAGCGCATGAGCCGTCACGTGTTTCGTGCCCAGAGTCGGGCAGATCCGCGCTGCCGTGGTCGCATGAAGCGCGATGCGATGCTCGATCGCGTCCCGGCTGAGCGGCCTACCGGTGCGGGTCGGGAACAAGCTGCGCACCGGGGCCGCCCGCGGCTCTGCGAGCCAGTCCCGCAGGACCTTGACGGTGGCCGAGGTCAACGGCGTGATCCGCTCCTTGCGCCCCTTGCCGTGACAGACGACGTGCGGGCCGGTGCCGAGGTGCACATCCCCAACGCACAGACCGATCAGCTCGGAGATCCGAAGTCCGGTCTGCACGGCGACGAGCAGCAGCGCGCGGTCGCGTCGTCCGGTCCAGGTCGTGCGATCGGGGGCCGCCAGCAGCGCATCCACTTCCCCTTCGGTCAGGAAGTCCACCAAAGCCCGTTCGCCGCGCTTGGGTTGCATCGCGAGCACCCGGGCGATGGTGGCGGCATGCTCCGGGTGGCGCCACGCGGCGTAGCGGAACAGCGAGTGGATGGCCGCGAGGCGTGCATTGCGCGTACACGCGGTATTGCCGCGTTCGTGTTCGAGATGATCGAGGAAGGCGGCGACGAGCGCCACGTCGATGTCGTCGAAGTCGAGGACCATGGGGGGTTTGCCGGTACGCTGGCTGGCGAAGCCGAGCAGCAGGCGCCAGGCATCCCGATACGCCGCGACCGTCTGCGGACTCGCATTGCGCTCGCGCACAAGGCGGTCCGTGAAGAACGCCTGCAGGGTCGGTGCGAGGGCGCTCATGGGTTACCTCCCGCGTGCCGCTCGAGGCGCTCGGCGGCGCGGCCGAGCAATTCCGGGGAGGCGGACAGATACCAGTAGGTCCTGGCGGGATCGACGTGCCCGAGATACGTCGAGAGCGCCGTCAGCCGCTGTCGGACATCGGCGCCGTCGCGGTAGGCATCGATCAGGGTCCGCACGGCGAAGCAGTGGCGGAGGTCATGGATACGTGGTCGACAGGATCGGGTGTGCGGGACAAGTCCGGCGTGACGCACGAGTCGCTGGAAGGTCCACTGGACGTTGCAGTAGAGCAACCGCGTACCGGCCGGCGAGATGAGGAGTGCCGGGGTTCTGATCCCCAGGCGCTGCCGGTCGCGTCGGTCAAGATAGCGATTGAGCGCCGCCCCGGTCGTCGTGTGCAGCGGGAGCTCGCGGGTCTTGTGGAACTTCGCGTGACGGATGAGGAGCACGCCGTGCCCGGCATCGTAGTCGTCCCGGTCGAGGTTGATCACTTCTCCGACCCGCATGCCCGTGACGGCAAGGAGTCCGATCAGGACTTGATAGGTGGCGACCCGAAGCGGCGAGTTCAGTGTCTTCGCCGCCTCGAGCAGCGCCGCGATCTGCGGTTCCGTATACAAGTAAGGGCTCGCACGCCGCCCCTGCCAGGGCAACAGGTCTCGCGGGGGAACTTCGGTGTCGATCTCCACGCTTTGCAGGTAGGTCGCGAAGCCGCGAACCACGCCCAGTCGCTGGCTGTGCCAGTCGCTATCGCGGCCGGGCAGCCGGCAGGCCCAGGCGAGGGCGTGCGCGACCGTCACCCGCTCGGCACCTGCCGCTTCGAGGAAGGCGATGAACTGCTTGAGCAGTTTCTCGGACCGCCGCAGCTCGTAGCCGAGCGAACGGCGCAGGTGGAGGTAATCCGCCAGTGCATTGCGTAACGCGGTCATGCCGCACCTCCCGGCCACCGACGCGAGAGGCCACGCAGCCCCTCTCGGTCGACCTTGGCATAGATCGCGGTAGTCAGGAGCCTGCGGTGTCTCAGCACCTGGGTAATCTCGGGAAGCGGGACTCCCGAGCGAACCATCTGCGTCGCCACCGTGTGACGTAACCGGTGGGCCGTTACGCCGGTCAGGCCGGCTCGGGACGCCGCCGTCAGCACCACGTTGGTCACGGCTGCAGACGTGAGGGACCGGTGCGGGGCGCGAACGCGGACAAAGACGGTGCGACCTTGCGCCGTCGCGGGACGGCCTCCATTCAGGTAGGCTGCGACCGCCCGGCCCGCATCGACCGGCAAGGGCAAACGCTCGATCCGATGACCCTTGCCCCGAACGGCGAGTTCACCCGCGCGCCAGTCGAGGTCGTCGAGACGAAGCGAGCGCACCTCACCGGCGCGCAAGCCGAGACGGGCGAGCAGCATCAGCAGGGCGAAGTCTCGCTGGCCCGTCCGCGTTCGCCGATCGCAGGCGGCCAGCAAGCGTTCGACGTCGCCCGGCTCCAGGTAACGGGGCAGCCTGGCCAACCGGGAACTCGCAACGGACGGTACTGTCGCCGCCAACGGCCGCGGGATCAGCCCCTCGAGATGCAGGTAGTTGAGCAGCGAGCGCAGCGCCGTGATTCGCAGGCCCGCCGATCCGCGACAACGGCCTCGGCACACGCGGCGGACGAAGGCGTTGATCTGCGCCCCACTCAACCCCGGCCAGTCGAGTCGACCGCCGACGAGCCGGCTCCCCCCGCGCGACGAACGGACGAACCCCGTCGACGTACCCCCGAGCGGAGGTCTCGGCGAGACCTCGCGTTTCGCGCAGATAGCGGCGGTATCGGGCCAGCAACTCCTCTATCGGGTTCAATGGCGGGTTCGGGGCCGCTGGCGCAAGCCCCAGGCCACGCAGATAGTCCATGAAGGGGATCAGTGCCTTCGGTGACAACCACAGCGTGTAGCCCTGCGAACGTCTCGCCCTCAGAAACCGCTTCACGACCGAAGGGATCAAATCCTCGGTGTCCAGGCCCTCCGAAGCGAGCCACCGGCTCAGGTGGGCCATCAGCTGGAGCTGGTTTGCGGCGGCGTTGGGCCGATAACCCTGTGCGGTCAGCTCCCCAGCGAAGCCTGCGGCAAAACTGATGAGCGGTCCGGTCACCCGGACCCGGGATGGATGAGTCATATTGCCTCCTTCGTCTAGATGGTTGGAGAAGGAAGCATCGCTCAGGCAAGCG
>JAJZIE010000287.1 GCA_021810725.1 Bacillota bacterium
CGGAGCACTCCCCCCGCCTCGACCGCCCCGATCAGGAACGGCACCGTGAAGACGTCCTTGAAGGCCAGGAGATCCTGGATCTCGCAGGGGATCCTGAGGTCCGGCTTGTCCGAACCGAAGCGCAGCATGGCCTCCTGGTAGGTGAGGCGCGGCAGGGGCAGATCGAACTGCCAGCCGGCCTCTCCGGCGATGGCCTGCATCAGGCCCTCGGCCAAATGAAGGACGTCCTCCTGCTCGACGAAGGACATCTCGATGTCGATCTGGGTGAACTCGGGCTGGCGGTCAGCGCGCAGGTCTTCGTCGCGGAAGCAGCGCACGACCTGGAAGTAGCGCTCGAAGCCGGCCACCATCAGCAGCTGCTTGAAGAGCTGAGGCGACTGCGGCAGGGCGTAGAAGGCGCCGGGCTGCAGGCGGCTCGGCACGAGAAAGTCCCGCGCGCCTTCGGGCGTCGAACGGGTCAGCATCGGCGTCTCGAGCTCGTAGAAACCCGCCTCGTCCAGGTGGCGCCGCGTCGCCTGCAGCAGGCGGTGACGCAGGGCGAGGTTCTCCTGCATCTCCTGGCGGCGCAGGTCCAGCACCCGATAACGCAGCCGCAGGGCCTCATCCGGCGACTCCTGGGCCGACGGCAGCAGCGGCGGAACGTCCGCCTGCGCCAGAATCTCGATCGCCGGGCTTTCGATCTCGATCTCACCGGTCGGAAGCTTGGGATTCACGGCGCCGCTCTGGCGCCTGCGCACGGTGCCCTCGACGGCGACGACCCATTCGGGGTGCAACGCCTGGGCGGCCGAGTACGCGGGGTCCTGGGGCGAGACGACGACCTGCACGATGCCTGAGCGGTCGCGCAGGTCGAAGAAGAGCAGGCCGCCATGGTCGCGCACGCGATGGACCCAGCCGGCAAGTTGCACACGCCGATCCACGTCGGCGGCCTGAAGCGTTCCCGCACCGACTCTTTGCATGCCTAAGGGAACTCCTTTCCGCGTTCAGGCAGTCTGGTTATGGAAGGCTTCCGCGAGTTGTTCGATCGGGACCTCCGCCTGTGCGGAGGTCTTCATATTTCGCACCACCACGACGCCGCGCTCGAGCTCCTGGGGGCCGAGGATGACCACAAAGGGCGCGAGCAGCTTCTGCGCGCGGCGAAGCTGGGCCTTGAGGCTGCGGCCGAGAGCCTCCATCTCGACCCGCTGACCGGCTTCGCGCAGCATGTGCGCGATGCGCATCGCCTCGGGGCCGAGCGGTTCGCCGAGGTAGGCCACATAGACGTCGACGGGGGACTCGCCGGGTGGCAGGAGACCTTCGGCCTCCAGCGTCAGGATGAGGCGCTCGAGGCCAAGGCCGAACCCGACCGCCGGCTGGGGCTTGCCGCCAAGCGCCTCCATCAGCCCGTCGTAGCGCCCGCCGCCGCAGACCGTCGACTGCGCGCCCAGCTTTTCGTAGCCGATCTCGAACACGGTGCGGCTGTAATAGTCCAGCCCGCGCACGAGGGAACCGTCCCGCTCGTACGTGATGCCGAGGGCCTCGAGCGCCGCCTCCACACCGGAAAGGTGCGTCTCGCAGGCTTCGCAGAGGTAGTCGAGGGGTTTCGGCCCACCGGCCACCACGGCCTGGCAGCCTGGAACCTTGCAGTCCAGGACGCGCAGGGGGTTGCGTTCGAGCCTGCGTTGGCAGTCGCCGCAGAGTTCCTCGCGATGGTCGCTCAGATAGGAGACCAGCGCCTCGCGGTAGCGCGGGCGGCAGTCGGTGCAGCCGATGGAGTTCAGGCGCACGACGAGCCTCTTGAGGCCAAGCTCCGTGAGCAGGCTCTCGGCCAGGGCGATCACCTCGGCGTCCGCGATGGGACCAAGAACGCCCCACGCCTCGACACCGAACTGCGTGTGCTGGCGCAGCCGCCCCGACTGCGGACGCTCGTAGCGGAAGTGGGATTGGATGTAGTAGAGCCGGACGGGCGGCTCCGCGAGCAGGGAGGTCTGCTGCAGGGCTCGTGCCACGGCCGCGGTGCTTTCGGGCCGCAGGACGAGTCTGCGCCCGCCGCGGTCCTCGAACTCGTACATCTCTTTCTCGACGATGTCCGTCGCATCGCCCACGCCACGCCGGAAGACCTCGACGTGCTCGAAGACCGGCGTGCGAATCTCGCGGTAGCCGTACGACTGCGCGACCCTATGTGCGGCTGCCTCGACGCGGTGCCAGATCGGCGTCTCGGCGGGAAGGATGTCCTGGGTGCCGCGAGGGCGCTGGAGATCCACGGTGGGCCACCTGTCCTTTACCAAAGTTCATTCCATTGTAGGTGCCCTCTTCGAGCCCTGTCAAAGACAAGCGGGCGGCGACGCCCGGCCGCCTCGCCCGTCGACGGGAACCCGGATGGCAGGATGGCGAGCGGGGCGCCTTGTGGCGCCCCGCTGAAGCTGCTCGGAACCTTTCCGCTCTGGACCCCCTAAGGAGTCGGCTGCACGCGGGCGACCCCGCCGTCCGCGATGCGCAAGAGCACGTGCTGCCCGGCGGAGAGCCCGTCGACGGCGGTGCCGGAGAGCGACACCGCGACCGGCAGGGTCGGACTGGGGTCGTCGCCGAGGCTGGCGCCCGACCAGGCGGAGGCCGAGATCGGCTGGAAGGTGAGGCTCCCGTTCAGATCGGACGTCACGATGGCGGGTAGCACCGAAACCTTCGACGCCGTCGCGGTCGCGCCGGCCGTCAAGCCCGCGTTCGCCGACGGCGGAGTCGTGGTATAAGGCGTGCCCACGACAGTCGCCGTGCGCAAGGGGCGGGCCGCGTGCATTTGGCTCGGTCCCAACAAGGATGCGATCAAGCCGGTCCGCATGTAGAGCGTGCCGCCTGCGGAGAGCAGGGCGGTGATAGCCGCGGTGGCGAGGAGCTTTGCCAGCATTCGTCCACCTCCGCCAGAGAGTTTCGCCGGAGCGCGGGCAGTTTCTGGGGGTGATGCCGAGAGGCGCCTGGACGGGGCAGGGACGCGAAGGGGAAACTGGGCGCAGACTGGCGTTCGGTGGCCCCCGTCACCACCCGCGCATGTCGCGCTGAGTAGGCTCGGTACCGGAAGGCCTGCGCCTTCGCGTCATCGGCTGAACGGAGGACTGGTTATGGAACGCCCCCACGACAAGATCCGCTTCGACGCGGCGAATCCCGTGCGCGTCCCGGTCGCCCGGCA
>JAJZIE010000288.1 GCA_021810725.1 Bacillota bacterium
ATAGTGCTGCATCACCGATCGGGCGAAGCGTTCGGCGTCTCCCGCCGCGTAAGCCTCAAGAAGGGTTCGATGGCGCTCGCCGAGATCGTCGAGGCGCCCAGGCACGTGCGCCGTGACCCAGTGGAAGAAGATCGCGATGTGTCCATCGAGTTCATGGAACTTGCGCAGGAGGAGGGCGTTCTGCGCCTGCGAGGCGATCAGCCCGTGGAACACGCGATCCAGGTTGACCGCCTCGAGGTGGTCCGAGTCGCCGACGCGGTCCATGCGCTGGCAGACGCGCTCGAGTTCGCGCAAGGTGCCAGGCTCGGGCGCCGTGCCGAAACGCACGGCGCTCGCCTCGAGCACGGCCCGGAGTTGCGCCACCTCCATGGTGTCCCGGCCCGACGGGCTGGCGACGAAGAGGCCGCGGTGCGCCTCGCGCACGAGGAGCCCTTCCTGCTCCATCAGGCGGACGGCTTCGCGCACCGCGCTGCGGCTGACACCGAGGTCCTGCGCGATCTCCTCCTCGTACAGGCGCTCGCCCAGGCTCCAGTTGCCCATCAGTACGCGCCGGCGCAGTTCGGCGCGGATCTGATCCACGACGGTCTGGATCATGCCTCTTCCCCCCTCCTCGCCACTCACGCCATCAGGGCGCCGCGACCGCGAACAGCGGGTCGTCGTAGCCGATCGCGAACGAGCTCGCGGTGAAGAGCACTTCGCCGGCCACCTGGGAGCGCACCTCGTCGAGCGTGTCGCCGTAGGCGTCGTGCAGGATGCCGGCGAGGTCGCCGACCTCGACGCGGTCGCCCGGATGCGCCTTCGGGCGCCAGAAGCCCTGCTGCGATGCGCGGCTCCAGACCATGCGCGTGTACACCTGCGGCGCGCTGTGCGGCGTCGGGTCGCCAGAGAGGAAGCCCAGGAGGTGCAGCACGTCGAAGACGCCCTGCACGTGGATGGCCTGCGCGACCGGATCGAGCTGTCCCACCTGCCCGGACTCCGGCAGGATCGCCGGCACGCCGAGTTCCGCCGCCGCGGCGTAACTGCCGCCGGCGACGCTCGAGGACCGGATCAGCCGCGGAATTCCGTAGGCCTTCGCCATGTTCTCCGCCGTCTCCCGGACCTCGGCCGAACCGTGGTCCGAGAAGATGGTGAACGGCACGAGCTCCTCGTGGATGTCGCCGCCGTGCATGTCGATCCAGTAGTTCGCCTGCCTGAGTTCCTGGATCACCCGGGCGGCCATGCGCTCCGACGCGCTTCCCTCGGGGTCGCCGGGGAAGCAGCGGTTGAGGTTCTTGCCGTCGAGCGGGTTCCAGTACTGCATCTTGCCCCAGAAGGCGGGCGGGTTCGTGAGGTGCAGGACGATCACACGGCCGTGCAGTTCCTGCGGGTCGAGCCGCGACGCGACTTCGATCGCCGCCGCGATGCCGGGGTACTCGCCGCCATGGACACCGCCCGAGAGAAGGAGCGTAGGGCCGTCCGCCGCGCCGCGCACGTCGGTGTACGGAATCTCCACCTGGGTACCGGGCACCTCGAGATATCCGCGCACCTTTGTGCCAGCCACCGTGCCAACCTGGGCCATCGAAGCTACCTCCCTTGCCTTGGCTCAGCGCATGCTCTCGGGCAGGCGCCCGAGCAGCAGCGCCCATGCCAGGAGTCCCTGGTCGAAGCGCTCGAGCCGGAAGAACTCGTTCGGAGCGTGGTACTGCTCATCCGACGTCGAGAAGGAGTAGAAGAGCGTCGGGATGCCGAGCTCGCGCTGGAAGAGCTCCGCGCAGGGCTCGGTGCCGCCCATGCGCACGCGCACGGCGGGCCTCCCCATGACCTCCTCGAGCACCGCGCCTGCCACCGCCAGCACGGGATGGTCCGAAGGCATGCGATACCAGCGGGCCATGCCGCCCTCCCGCCGCACCGTGACGCGCGCGTAGGGCGGGCAGCGCCGCTCGATCTCGGACTTGACGAGCGCGAGGATCTCCTCGGGCTCCTGGTCCGGCACGAGGCGGCACGTGAGCTTGGCCATCGCCTCGCGCGGCACCACCGTCTTGCCGCCCTCGCCCTGGTAGCCGCCACCCATGCCATTGAGCTCGAGCGTCGGGCGGGTCCACTGGCGCTCGAGCGTGGAGTAGCCCTGCTCGCCGTAGAGCCCTTCCATGCCGAGGTTGCGCCGGTAGGCGTCCTCGTCGAAGTCGAGGGAGGTGATCTCCGCCCGCTCCTGCGCCGACAGCTCGCGCACCTTGTCGTAGAACCCCTGCACCTGCACCCGCCCGTCCGGGCCGTGCAGGCCCGAGAGCAGCTCCACGAGAGCGTGCAGGGCGTTCGGGACGCCGCCGCCGTGCCGGCCGGAGTGCAGGTCCTGGTTCGCGGTCTCGAGATGCACCTCGAGGCCGCAGAGGCCCTTGCCGGCAAGGGTCAGCGAAGGCTCCGACGGGCGCCACATGGCGCCGTCCGCGCTCAGCACGAGATCCGCCCGCAGGCGCTCCTTCTGCGCCGCCACGAAGGGCCCGAGGTGCAGGCTGCCGGTCTCCTCCTCGCCCTCGACCAGGAAGCGCACGTTCACCGGCAGTTCGCCCAAGGTGGCGCGCAAGGCCTCGATCGCCTTGAGCGCGATGAACAGCGGCCCCTTGTCGTCGCTGACGCCTCTCGCGTAGATCCGCCCGTCGCGCTGGTCCGGCGTGAACGGCGGCGAGTTCCAGAGTTCGAGGGGCTCCGGCGGCTGCACGTCGTAGTGGCCGTAGATCAGGACCGTCGGCCGATCCTTGTGGGGCATGTGCTCCGCCCAGACGACGGGGTGCCCCTCGCCGCGCATGATCTCCACCTTGTCGAGCCCGCTGCGGGTGAGGTCGGCCGCGACGAACTCCGCCGCACGCTCCATGTCCTGCTGGTGCGTGCGCTGCGCGCTCACGCTCTCGATGCGCAGGAAGCTCAGAAGCTCCTCGAGCTGGCGATCGCGCTCGGCCGCAAAATATCGCTCCAGTGCCTCGCGCAAGTTCGGCTCCTCCTTCATCGGTTGGCCTGTCCCCGGGCCGCGGCGGCTTCGCGCCGCATGGCGTCGAGCTCGTCGATGTTCGCCCAGGACATCTCGCGCTCACCGCGCTCGAGTTCCTCGATCATCGCGACGAGCCGCGTGGTGAGGGGCATCGGCAAGCCGTGCCGACGCCCG
>JAJZIE010000289.1 GCA_021810725.1 Bacillota bacterium
GGACGATCGCCCGCTGCAGGACACGGTGGGCACGCTCGCGGAGGGACACCTGATCACATCCCAGTACTCCGTACCCGCCTTCCCCTCCACCCTGACCGCGATCGCGGCATCGACAAGCCCTTCCGTTGTCCCCTGGCTGCGCTATGATCTGAATCAAGGTTCCCTCGGGAGCGACGCGCGCTCCCCGCACGGGCGCGGACGAAAGGGCGGAATTCATGGAGTACGTTCGCCTGGGCCACACCGGCCTCGAAGTTTCCCGCATCTGCCTCGGCTGCATGAGTTACGGCCTGCCCGAACGCGGCAACCACTCCTGGTCCCTGAACGAGGAGGAGAGCCGTCCCTTCATCCGCAAGGCCCTCGAGCTCGGCATCAACTTCTTCGACACCGCCAACGTGTACTCGGACGGAACGAGCGAGGAGATCGTCGGGCGCGCCCTTCGGGACTTCGCCCGCCGCGACGAGATCGTGCTCGCGACGAAGGTGAACGGCCGCATGCATCCGGGCCCGAACGGCCAGGGCCTCTCGCGCAAGGCCATCCTGACCGAGATCGACCACAGCCTGAGGCGTCTCGGTGTCGATTACGTGGACCTCTACCAGATCCATCGCTGGGACTACGAGACACCGATCGAGGAGACGCTCGAGGCCCTGAACGACGTCGTGCGGGCGGGCAAGGCCCGCTACATCGGCGCCTCGTCGATGTACGCCTGGCAGTTCATGCAGGCGCTCGCCATCCAGGATCGGCGCGGCTGGGCAAAGTTCGTCTCGATGCAGAACTACGTCAACCTGCTCTACCGGGAAGAGGAGCGGGAGATGCTGCCGCTCTGCGCCTCGCAGGGCATCGGCGTCATCCCCTGGAGCCCCTTGGCGCGCGGCCGCCTCGCCCGCCCCTGGGACGAGACGTCGAAGCGCAAGGAGCGGGACCCCTTCGGCCAGTCGCTCTACGAGGCGATGGCGGAGGCGGACCGGCAGGTGGTGCAGCGCGTCGCGGACGTGGCGGCCCAGCGCGGCGTGCCGATGGCGCAGGTCGCCCTGGCCTGGGTGCTGCAGAAGGCCCCGGTGACGGCGCCGATCATCGGCGCGACGAAGCTCCGGCATCTGGACGACGCCGTCGCGGCCCTCGGCGTCCAGCTCGGCGCGGCGGAGATCGCGCGGCTCGAGGAGCCCTACGTCCCGCACCCGGTGCTCGGCTTCCGCTGACCTCCCGCCAAGGCGCCGGGCGCCCGCGGGCAAGGAGGATGGCCATGGACCTGCGTACGCACGAGATCGAGCTTTCGGGCGGAGTCACCGCGACTGTCGAGGAAACGGGCGCGGGACCGGCCTTCTTCCTCCTGCACGCCGGCGTCTCGGACCGCCACATGTGGGACCCCCAGTGGGCGTGGCTCGGGGAGCGCTTCCGGGTGCTGCGCTGGGACTGGCGCGGCCACGGCGACACGCCGCATGTCCCTGGCCCCTTCAGCTACGCGGACGACGTCCTCCGCGTCATGGACAGGCTCGGCATCGCGCAGGCAATCTTCATGGGCTGCTCCTTCGGCGGCGGCATCTGCCTGCGCATCGCCCTCGAACATCCCGAGCGCGTCCAGAGGCTCGCGCTCGTGGCCTCGAACCTTCCCGGTTTCGAGGGTGGCAATCCGCCAGAGGTCCAGGAACTCCTGAGCGCCGCCGACGACGCCGTCGCGTCCGGCGACTCCCGGCGCGCCCTGGCCCTGATGGAGCGGCTCTGGCTGGTCGGCCCCGGTCGCGATCCCGTCGATGTGGATCCGGGGTACCTCGCGAGAGCCCGCGAGCTCCTCGCGAGAACCGACCGGCCCGAGAACGGCGCCGAGTGTCTCGACGGGAACTGGTCCGCGCTCGGGCAGATCGCCTCGCTGCGGGTCCCGACGCTCCTCGTCGTCGGCGACGAGGACGTGCCTGAGATCCGGAGGGCCGCGGTCGAAATGCGCCGCCTGATCCATGGCGCCCACTACGCCGTGATCGAGGGAGCCGCCCACCTGCCGAACCTCGAGCGCAGCGAAGACTTCGACGCCGTCCTCAGGGCGTGGCTGGACTGAGGCAGGCCACCCTCACGGCTTTCTCGCGCGGCGCAACCTGGCGCGCGCTCGGCACGTTCTCCCTGGCGATCGCCACGTCTTCGGCATGTTCCGCGCGTCACGCTTCACCCCCCGAGAGGACGTGCCTCGATGAAGACCCGCCATGCCCCTGCCCTGATGGCCGCCCTCGCCGCCCTGACCCTGGCCGGCTGCGGCGGCGCCGCCGTGCGGACGCACCCGTCCGCTGCCGGCTCCGCGTCCTCGTCCTCTTCGGCCTTCGCTCGCGCGTATCGGTCGGCGCTGGCACGCTCCCTTCAGGGCATGCCGCCCTCCGCGGCCGCCGCCAAGGTGCTGCGAGCCCGGCCAAGGCAGTTCGCCCGGGCGATCCAGGCGTCGCTCGAGCAGGATCCCCTCTCTACCGTCCTGCAGAACGCCCAAGGCTGGTCCCTCCTCTCGGATCTGCCCGGCTCGCTCGCGCGGCCGATCGCCGAAGAGGCCATAGGGCGCTATGGCGTCGCGCCGCCGAGCGGCGTCTCCGTCCCGACCGCCTTCCTGCTCTCGGAGATCCGCCATGGGCCCCCCTGGGCCGTGCGCGCTTCCGTCCAGACGCTCTTCATGAACGGGCGCGCACCCGCCTCGGTCGAGCTCGCCGCGCTCGCCGCCATACCGGCGGCCGACGCCGCCGACGCCCAGGCGGGCTACTACCTCCCTTCGTCACCCGCGTGGCTCGCCCAGGTGCTCGCGGACGCCAGCATCACGGACGCCGTCAAGCAGGCGATCCTCGGCGAGACGTACGCCGTGGCGCCAAGCTCGTACCCGCTCCTGCGCCGCTACGCGAGCACCGGCCAAGACCCCGCGCTGGCGGAGCAGATCCTCGTCTTGCTGGCGCAGGACGGCGCGCCCGGCGCCGTTGGGGAGCTCGCCGCCTTCACCGACCGCCACCACACCTTTGCGGGCATCGTCTGGCCGGCCTCGCTCATGCTCGCCGTCAAGCGCACAGACCCGCACGGCTACATCGCCCAGGGCATGGCGGACGTCTCCGCCCTGACCGGCACCCCCTACACCGACGTCCACCGCTGCATCCCCCAACGTGACCAGTGCGGCCTCT
>JAJZIE010000017.1 GCA_021810725.1 Bacillota bacterium
AGTGTGCTGACCCGGGTGTACCCGCCCGCGGTCGTGGATGCCGCCATAGCCGCGACTGGCCGCAGCGAGCAGCGGCGTAGACTCCTGCCGGCGCGCGTCGTGATGTATGGCGTGATGGCCATGGCGCTCTTCAGCGAGGACTCCTACGAAGACGTGATGCGCCGCGTCGTGGACGGCCTGTCGTGGCTCACCGACTGGCAAAGTCCCTGCACGGTGCCGACTAAGGCGGCGATCAGCCGCGCCCGCGAACGGCTCGGTGTGGAGCCGCTCATCCATCTTTTCAGGTCCGTGGTGCGACCGCTCGGCGGGAAGGGCCTGCGCGGGGCGTGGTACCGCGGCTGGCGCCTGATGAGCATCGATTGCAACACGATCGAAGTCGCGGACACACCCGAGAACCAGGCCCGCTTCGGCAAGGCGCGCCTGCGACAGGCCGACGTGACGAGCTCCCTGCCGCAGATCCGTCTCGCCACACTGGCCGAGCACGGCACGCATGCGATTGTCGATGTCGCCATGGGCCCATGCGACACAGTCGAACCGGAACTTCTGCGCCAGCTCTTGCGCTCGCTGCGTGGCGACGTGCTCTGTATGGCGCAGTGCAACGCCTTCAGCCAGGGACTCTGGCAGGAGGCCGCCAAGAGCGACGCCGAGCTGCTCTGGCAGGTGCCGGCAGACCTTGACTTGCCGGTCGTGCGCGAACTCCCCGATGGCAGCTATCTGAGTCGCCTCTATCATTCCGAGTACGAGCGGGGGTCCGGGCACGGAGCCAGCATGGTGCGCGTGATCGACTGCCGCTGTCCGCACGGCGACGCCGCCTGCCGTCTCTTCTCCACCATCCTCGACCACGACGTGGCGCCGGCAGCCGACCTGGCGCGCCTCTACTGCGGCCGCTGGAAGTTCGACACCACCCTCGGGGAACTCAAGTCCGTCCAGGCGGCACCTCGCCTCGTACTGCGCAGCAAGACGCCGGAGGGCGTGATCCAGGAGATGTACGGCTACCTGCTGACGCATTACGCCATCCGTGCTCTCGTGCATGACTCCGAGGTGCCTGAGGTCCTCGAGGCGCCCGCGGAGATCCCTTCCATGTCCCTCCTCTCGTCGCTCGGCGCGACCGCGGAGCCTCGCTGCGGCGGGCCCCAGCGCCTCGGCTGCCAGGGTTGCCCCTATGGACCGCAGGCGAACGTCGTGATCCGGCAGCCAGGGCAATCCGCCGCAGAGCAGCCCGGGGGCGGCCGCGGACTGCTCGTCCCGACCGAGTAGCGTCGCCGCCGCGCCCTCGGCGCGCATTGCGGGTCATGTCCCTTCGCCTTGCCGGGGGCGGGTCACGTTCCGGAGCTGCGGGCCCGGACCTTGGTCCCCGAAGCCCGCAGGCCCGCCATGTCACCGGGCTTCGCGGGTGAGGGAGGAACTCCGACGGAGACCGCTCTGCCCAGCCGGAACGTGCGGATCGAGGGCGTGCCCAACCCCGGCTAGCGCCCAGGCTATCTGCCGTCCTACCTCCAGGAACGGGCGGAGGCTGACATCCAGATCTTCACGCAACACGGCATCGAGGTCGTGCTCGGCGCCCAAGTTCCGCCGACGCGACAGCAGCGGCCAGCGCGCGCCTCGCAGCTAGGTCCACCGGGCAGGCTTGCCGCGAGCACCAGCGTGCGGGCGACGAGCGCGAGCATCAGGCAGACGGTCGCCAGGCGGTCGCGGCGGTGAACTGCCCAGGGATGCACGCTCGGAGTCCAGTATCACGCGGCGGATGGACGGAGGCACGGGCGCTGGGTCCGGGCCGGGGCAAGGGGCGACACCGGGCGAGGTGGTTTCCGCATCGCAGCAGAATGGGGGTGGGCCCATGAAAGGTTCCACGCGTTGTTGCCGGAATCGCGACTTCATCGACATGGATCGCATCCATGCACTCGAGGAGCGCATGCACGAGCTCAAGACCCAAGACGAGGTGCTGGCGGACCTCCTGCACGCTTCGGCCTCCGTGGTGGTTGACATCGGCTGCGGCCATGGCTTCTTCGCGCTGCCTGCCGCGCGCCTGCTCACGGGTGGAACGCTGATCGGCGTGGATGCCCTGCAGGGGAATCTCGACGCGCTGCAGCGCAGTGCCCTCGCCCAAGGTATCCGAAATGTCCAGACGATCCGCGTGCAGGGGACGGGGCTGCCGCTGTCCGACGCGTCGGTCGATGCCGTCTTGGTCGAGAGGGTGTTCCGCGACATCCCCAACTGGCCCTCGATGCGCCGCGAGGCACGGCGGATCCTGCGCCCGGGCGGACATCTCTGCCTGCTGGAATGGGACGATTCGGTGTCGACCCATGGCCCGGACCTCGACATTTGGCTCGCGCCCGACGCCTTGGCTCAGTTCGTGGAGAGCGGCGGCTTCCGCACCACCCACGTCCGACGCGATCCGAAGCCCTTTGTTCGCGTCCTGGCTACGCGGGTGGCCTAAGCCGCTCGTTGCCAAGGGCGGCACCCACCGCATGGCGAAGCGGCCGGCCGACAACCCCTGCGGCGCCGAGCGTGCCCAACGGGCGTCCGGACTTGGATCCGGGGGATAGGCCGCGGACGGACGCCGAAGCGTCGGTTCGTCAGGCGGTGAGATAACTGCGCTCGAGGGTCGCCACCGCGGCGAGCGCGGCATCGCCGAACATCGGCGCAGCCCCGGTGGCCTTGGCCGCCTCGCAATAGAGGCGCACGAACGCGAACGGGTTGCCGACCGTCGCTACACACGCATCGCGTCCGAGCCGGCGCTCGATCAGCCGCGCCATGAAACTGCCGGTCGGATGACCGGCGAGCGGCAGGACCGAACGCAACTGCCCGGCGATCCGTTGGCGGTCACCCGGCGTGTCGTGCCAGTTGGCGAGCAGGGCATCAAGCTGGCGGATCGTCCCAGGCGCGGTTTCGAAGTGCCGGCGGTACGCGCGGGCGTAGTCCGCGATCCGCCCGGTCCCGGCGGGAGCCTCCCCGGGCCAGCCGCGCTTGTCGATCTGGTCGGCGATGCCCTCCGCCTCCAGCTGGTCCAGCACCCAGAGCACGTCCTTGTCGCCGAGCCGCGGCTCGGGGCGCGACGCCATCACCTGGCGCCTGAACACGTGGTGGTATTCGTGGGCAAGCATCGCCTGGGGCGTGGCCAACTGGCAGGCGAACGCCGCGTCCACCACCACGATCTCGTAACCGCGCGCATCGGGAGCGAAGATGACGAAGGCGACGGTAGGAAAGCCAAGCCTGAGACCGTGTGGCAGCCACGCCAAGGCCCATTGCCTGGCCACGGTGGCGACGGGGGCTGCGGCTATCGCTTCCATGCCCTTGGCGATGTGGTCCCGGGTCTCGGCCGTTTGGAGATAATGCCGCAAGAGACCCGCATGGTGTCCCCCGCGCAGGACGTGCGCGAGGCTCGGACCGAGCGAGGGCTTGAACGCCAGCCGAAACTGCTCCGGGAAGAAGTCCTCCGAAAACTCATGCGCGATGAGTTCCTTGTAGCCGGGCGCCGACAGGAGGTCATGCCAAAAACTATCGTCCGGCTCGCGGTCCCGCATCAGCTGGTCCGCGACGCGCCAGAACCGGGAGTAGCCGTCGTAGACGAAGCCCGGATTGGCTGCGGTCGATTCTGCCATGGCGTTCAACTCCGTGCGGGGAATGCTGCCAAGCCTTGAACCCATTATGTGACGTGGACGAGCGGGTGTACATGTCACGCATCCTGGCCCCGCTCGATTCAAGCCACTGCTTCCCGGTCCGACCTGTCCCAGGTATTATTTTTTCCTCGGCGGGCAACCCGAATTTGTGCTGCCCGCGAAGGGGGAGAGGCAACGTGATCGACTATCTTGCCGTCATGCTCGTGTCGGTGGGGGCGGGACTCGCGATCCTGGCCCTGTACCTCTATCTGGCGCCGGCGCCGGAGCATCGCCCGACCTGGGGCTTCGGCTTCGGAGCCACGGCACTCATCCTGGCCGAGACCGCCATCCCCATGATCGTCACCTGGCCGCTGCCCGGCAGCTACAACGTGGCGTACGGAGAGCCGGCGCTGATGTTCGGCGCGCTCTTTACCGTCGCCGGATTTGCCCTCGTCTTCCGCCTGGACCTTCTGGGTCCGGCGATCTGGGGCTTCTTCGCGGGCATCGCCGCCATCGTTGTCGGGGCGAACATCATCGGTATGCACATGTCCAGCAGTCCCGACGTCGCGGGTGTCGGCTTCATCCTGGCGGGACTCGGCGGAGTCCTGACGCTCCCGGCCGTCGCCATCAGGAAGCAGCGCTGGATCGCCGTCCTCGCCGCGATCGTCCTGGCCGTGGCCGCCGTCATCTGGCTGTACACGGGCTATTTGAGCTACCCCGGCCACATGGCCGACTTCGCCAAGTACGTGCCAGCGTACATGAAGAAGTAGCTCGGGCTTCCGATCAGGGCTAGGCGCCTCCCCTTCGGGCGGCAGCCTGGCCTTGATGCGTCCGGGTCCTTGCAGCTCACCCGGCCCTGACGACCGTTCACCGGCCGAGGCTGGCCGTTCGTCGGAGACCGCGGGTTGCATGGCGACGCCCCTGCTAGGCTTAGGGCAATCGGGCCGCCTAGGGGGAGATGGCAGTGGGTGCGGCGCTTGAGATTCTGGCCGCGGAGCAGGGGCCCGAGCAGGTCCTGGACCGACGGGCGCTCGCCTTTCTGGCCGAACTGCAGCAGCGCTTCGGCCAAAGGCGCCGGCAACTGCTGCGCGAGAGGCTGAGGGTGCAGGAGCGGCTGGACCAGGGTTGGCTGCCCGGTTTCCCGGACGATACGAGGGAGGTGCGCGCGGGCGACTGGAGGGTGGGCGAGACGCCTGCGGACATGTGCGACCGCCGGGTCGAGATCACGGGCCCCACGGACCGCAAAATGGTCATCCATGCCCTGAATTCCGGCGCCAGGGTATTCATGGCGGATTTCGAGGATGCCCTCGCCCCGACCTTCGCCAACGTGCTTGAGGGCCAGCGCAACCTGACCGACGCGATCGAGGGCTCGATCAGCGTAGCCGGCCGGGATGGGATCCTCCGACTCGGCGACGACGTCGCCACGCTGGTCGTCCGGCCGCGCGGCTGGCATCTCGAGGAGAAGCACGTCACCTTGGACGGCCGGGCGCTTTCCGCCAGCCTCGTGGACTTCGGACTCTACGTGCTGCGCAATCATCCGGCGCTCGAATGCCGCGGCAGCGCGCCGTACTTCTACCTAGCGAAGCTCGAGAACTGGCAGGAGGCCGCGCTCTGGAACGACGTCTTCGACTTCACGGAGCGCGAGCTCGGCCTCGCCCACGGCACGATCAAGGCGACCGTGCTGATCGAGAACATCCTGGCCGCGTTCCAGATGGATGAGATCCTCTACGCCCTCAAGGATCACGCGCTCGGACTCAACGCCGGCCGGTGGGACTACATCTTCAGCGCGATCCGCAAGTTCAGGCGCGACCCTCAAAGGGTCCTGCCGGACCGCGCGCAGGTGACGATGGAGGTTCCGTTCATGCGGGTCTACACCGACCTCCTGGTGCAGACCTGTCACCGGCGAGGCGCGCACGCGATCGGTGGCATGGCGGCGTTCGTCCCTTCGCGCCGGGACGTGGCCGTGAACCGCGTCGCGTTCGAGCAGGTGCGCCGGGACAAGGAGCGCGAGGCTGGCGACGGATTCGACGGCACGTGGGTGGCTCACCCCGACCTGGTGCCGGTCGCGCGGGAGGTCTTCGACAGGGTCCTGGGGGATCGACCCCACCAGCGGGAGCGCCTGCGCGAGGACGTGGCGGTGCGCCCCGAGCAGCTTCTGGATTTGTCGGTGCCCGGCGGTGCGATCACGCAGGCAGGACTCCGCCTCAATATCTCCGTCGCCCTGCGCTACCTGGCGTCCTGGCTCGGCGGCAACGGCGCCGTCGCCATCTTCAACCTGATGGAGGACGCGGCGACCGCGGAGCGCGCCCGCTCGCAGGTGTGGCAGTGGCTGCGGCACGGGGCGAGCCTCGACGACGGCCGGGTGGTCGACGAGGCTCTCGTGCGGGCGATCTGTACGGAGGTTGCGGGCGAGATCGGGGCGGAGGGCAAGGCGCCGCTACTGGATTCCGCCAGGCGCATCTTCGAGGAGATCGCCCTCGCCCCCGAGTTCGTCGACTTCCTCACCGTTCCGGCGTACGCGGAGCTTGCGTGAGACCCTCGCGCCAAACGCCCCAAGGCCAGTGCCAGAGGAGGCCGCACGATGAGAGATGACGAGTTTCCCGAACTTTTCGACAGCCCACTGCCCGTGGGACGGTTCGAAGGCGTGGCGCGTCCCTACGCGGAGGCCGAGGTCCTGCGCCTGCGCGGGACCCTGCAGATCGAGCACACCTTGGCGCAGGCGGGCGCGGCACGCCTGTGGCAGACCCTGCACGACCGCGGTCACGTCAAGGCGCTGGGCGCCCTGACCGGCGGCCAGGCGGTCCAGCAGGTGCGCGCAGGGCTCGACGCCATCTACGTGAGCGGCTGGCAGGTCGCCGCGGACGCGAACCTGGCCGGCGAGACCTACCCGGACCAGTCGCTCTACCCGGTGAACAGCGTGCCGGCGCTGGTGCGGCGGATCAATCGGGCCCTGCAGCGCGCCGACCAGATCGACCTCAGCGAGGGGCGGACGGGTACGCACTGGTTTGCGCCCATCCTGGCCGACGCCGAGGCGGGCTTCGGCGGGCCCCTCAACGTCTACGAGCTGGTGCGCAGCCTGATCGAGGCGGGAGCCGCCGGCATCCACCTCGAGGACCAGCTCTCGTCCGAGAAGAAGTGCGGCCACATGGGGGGCAAGGTGCTGATCCCCACCCAGAACGCCGTGCGCAACCTCGTCGCCGCCCGGCTGGCGGCCGACGTGATGGGCGTGCCGACCCTGATCGTGGCAAGAACTGATGCCCTTGGAGCAAAGCTCGTGACCTCGGACGTCGACCCCGCGGATCAGCCCTTTCTCACGGGCGAAAGGACCGGCGAAGGATTCTTTGTAAGCCGTGGCGGCCTCGACGCCGCCATCGCGCGCGGCGTAGCGATGGCGCCCTACGCCGACATGGTCTGGTGCGAGACGGCCGAGCCGGACATCGACGAAGCCAGGGCGTTCGCCGAAGGCATCCGCCGCCATCACCCCGGCAAGCTCCTGGCCTACAACTGCTCACCCTCGTTCAACTGGAAGCGCAAGCTCGGCGCGACGGAACTCGAACGCTTCCAGGACGTCCTCGCGGAGATGGGCTACAAGTTCCAGTTCATCACGCTCGCCGGCTTCCATGCGCTCAATTACGGCATGTTCGACCTCGCGCACCGCTACCGCAGACAGGGCATGCCGGCCTATGCGGCGCTGCAGGAGGCCGAGTTCGAGGCGGAAGGACGCGGCTATACGGCCGTGCGCCACCAGAGGGAGGTGGGGGCCGGCTACTTCGATGCGGTCAACCTGATCGTGAACGGCGGACACTCGGTCACGACGGCCCTCAAGGGCTCGACCGAGGAGGCGCAGTTCGCCGACTGACCCGAGCGCGATCGCGAGCCGAAGGAGGGATGGGGATGGCACGCTGCCCAAACTGCAGGCATGATACCGGCGACCCGGCGATCGAGGCGTACGAGTGCCCTGTCTGCCACCGCGTCTGGTGCGACGAATGCGGCCCCGCATGCCAGCATGCGGGTGAGCACGAGCCACACGCCTTTGTGCTGAGCGACGACGCCTACCTTTGAGCCGTAATCAAAAGGGAGCCCGCGCGACGCGGGCTCCCTAGGACATTCAGGCGATCAGCCGCGGGCGCTGACGGGCACGTAGGTGCGCGGCCAGGATTCGACGTCCTGGGATGCGTCGTTCATGCCGACGTAGATCTGGTTCTCGACGGTGGAGAAGCCCGCGTGACGCCCGTCGGGCGTCAGAACGACACAGTTCATGTTGCTGAAGTAGTTGTCGGGGATCAGGTCGAGGTCGGCCATGGCCCGCCCGCCGGCTTCCTGTGGCGAAAGTCCCTGCGCGAGGCCGAGCACGATGGTGCGGGCGGTGGCACCCCGGATGGCGAGTTCGCCGCGTCCTGTGCAGGCAGCCGCCCCGTAGCGGCCATCGCAGTAGTTGCCGGCGCCGATCACGGCGGAGTCGCCGACGCGGCCCGGGTACTTCCAGGCAAAGCCGCTCGTGCTGACACCGGCGCAGATGTTGCCCTGCTGATCCAGCGCGAGCACGTTCACGGTGCCGGCGTCCTTGCCCGAGGCGCGCTCCGGCTGCATCGCCAGCCTGTGGACCATGGCCTTGGCTGCCGCGCCGGCATACGGGGTGTTCTCCTCCCCGCGCAGGCCGCGCAGATAGATCTCCCGTGCCTCGGGCGTCAGGAGCTCAGTCGTCTCGAAGCCGCATTCCTCGGCGAACCGCTCTGCGCCCGCTCCCACCAGCAGCACATGCGGCAGATCCTGCATGACGCGCCGGGCGAGGGAAATCGGATGCTCGATGCCGCGCACGCCGGCGACGGCGCCCGCGGCGCGCGTGGAGCCATCCATGATGCTGGCGTCGAGTTCCACGACCCCGAGCACGTTCGGCAGTCCGCCGAGACCCACAGTGTGATCGTCCGGATTGCTCTCGACCGCGCGGATCGCCGCCTCGACGGCGTCGAGGGCACTGCCGCCCCGCCGCAGGATCGCCATGCCGAGCGGGATGCCGACGCGTGCGTTGGAACTTCCGATGATGAGCAAGCGGGAACATCTCCTTCCTCACGTCAGTTGGCCAGGAGCATGCGCGTTCCCTGCCGCACGGGCCTGTCTCGCCAAACTCCCCCCCGGCATGGCACAATACGAGGCGAACGTGCCTTGGGCCGGCCGGCAGGACTTTGCGGCGGGCGGGCGAAGGCACGCCCTAGCTGTGCTGTCGAAGGGAAGTGGGCTCCTTGCCATCGGACGTGGAGCGCCTGTCCGAGTGGATCCGCGCCCATGTGGCGGAGGCGGGCCGCGTCGCGGCGGTGGTGGGCCTCTCCGGGGGAATCGATTCCGCCACAGTGGCGGCTCTGGCGAAGCGTGCGCTGGGCGACGAGGTCTATGGCGTGATCATGCCGTGCGAGAGCGATCCGGCCGACGCCGAGGACGCGAAGCTCGCGGCCGAGGCCCTTGGCGTCTCGTACCGCGTCGTCGACCTGGGACCGGTGTTCCAGGCGCTGCGCGACCAGCTGGCCCTGCCGCCGAACATGCCGCGGCTGGCCATCGCCAATCTCAAGCCGCGCCTACGCATGATCACGCTCTACGCGGAGGCGGCGTGGCACAACGCCCTGGTGCTGGGCACCGGCAACCGCTCGGAACTCGAAATCGGTTACTTCACGAAGTATGGCGACGGCGGCGTCGACCTTCTGCCGATCGGCGGTTTCCTCAAGCACGAGGTGCGCGCCATGGCACGCGAACTGGGCGTCCCTGCCCGCATCATCGACCGCCAGCCATCCGCCGGCCTCTGGGAGGGGCAGACCGACGAGAGCGAGATGGGCATGACCTATCAGGAACTCGACACCTACCTGGCGAGCGGTGAAGGCAGTCCCGTTGTGGCCGGCCTCGTCGAGACGATGCGGCGCCAGTCGGCGCACAAGCGCAGTCTGCCGCCGATCTTCCCGCGCTAGCGGCGACCGCGTGCCGCACGAGTTCTTACGCTTAAGGAGGGAGGCCCTCAGGGCCGCAGCGTTTGTCAGGACACTCGAAATGGGCCAACATCAAGCGTCGCAAGGCTGTCGTGGACGCGCAGAAGGGCAGGATCTTCTCGCGCCTGGCGCGTGAGATCACCGTCGCGGCGCGCCAGGGCGGCGCGAACCCTGACGCGAACTTCCGCCTCGCGACCGCGATCGAGCGGGCGCGCGCCGAGAATCTGCCGACCGGCAACATCGATCGGGCGATCGCCCGAGGCGCGGGCGGCGGCGACGAGGCGGACTTCGAGGAACTGCAGTACGAGGGATATGGGCCGGGCGGCGTCGCGGTCATGGCACTCGTCATGACCAACAACCGCAACCGCACGGCCGCGGAGCTGCGCCACCTCTTCTCCAAGCATGGCGGCGCCCTCGGCGAGTCGGGCTGCGTCGCCTGGATGTTCAAGCGCCGCGCGCGCGTCACGGTGCGGGCCGCCGATGAGGAGGAACTGCTGCTCACGGCGGCGGACGTCGGCGCGGACGACGTCGAGGGCGACGAGGATGGCACCTTCGCCGTCTACGGCAAGCCGGAAGACCTGCAAAGCCTGCGCCAGGGACTCATCGAACGCGGCGTCGACGTGGTCTCGGCCGAGTTCACCTACGACCCCTCCATGAAGACCGAGGTGGGGGAGGCCGACCAGGAGAAGGTGCTTGCCCTGCTCGACGCGCTGGACGACCACGACGACATCCAGGATGTCTTTACGAACGCCGAATTCTCGGAATAGCGGTTGAATTTTCCTCCCGTGGCGCAGACTGTGCCACGGGAGGTCGATGGTGTTGCAGGAAAGTCAGCGGCGGCTCCTCACGGGGCTGCTCGTGGCGGTCGTCGTTCTCGGGGGCGCCGCGGTGGCGTCGCGCCTGATGAGCCAGGGCGGGGCGCGGACGACTCTTGGTCGTGCGGGCCAGGTGTTCGGCGCCAAGGCGCGCATCGTGTTCCGCATTCCGGAGGTCGGGGGGCGTGTGGACAGCTCATCCTTCACCGCCCAGGAGCTCGGCGTGCAGCGTCTGACGCCGCAGCAGCTCCAGTCCCAACTGCCCGGCTGGACGCTGGCGCCCGCCGGCACCCCGACGACCTACGTGCCCGCGAAGAACGGCAACCCGCTCTACGTCGGCATCGCGCAGGGCCAGGTGGCGATCTTCTTCGGACCGCCGCGCTACGGCTGGGTCGATCAGCTGACGGGCATCAAGTCGTCGGCGCTCGGCACGAGCGACCAGCAGCGCCTGTCGCGCGGGGTTCCCGTCCAGAGCGTCGGCGCGGCCTGGCAGATGCTCGAGGGACTCGGCAGCTAGAAGGAGCCGCCGCCGCCCCAGGCGAAGACAACCTGGGGAGGTCGGGCATTGGTAGTGCTGGGCATCGACCCCGGGATCGAAACCTGCGGCTACGGCGTGATCCGTGGCCTTGGACAGCGTGCCGAGGCGCTTGCCTTCGGCGTCGTCGTCACGAGGCGCGATACGCCGACGGCCGGTCGGCTCCTGAAGATCCACGAGGCGCTCACCGACATCATGCGGCAGTACTCGCCTGACCGCGTGGCGGTGGAGCGCCTCTATTTCAATCGCAATGTGGGCTCGGCGATCGCGGTCGGCCAGGCGCGCGGCGTGGCGCTTCTCGTCGCCGCGCAGCATGGACTCGAGGTGCGCGAGTATACGCCGCCGGAGGTCAAGCAGGCGGTGTCCGGCTTCGGCGGGGCGGAGAAGCAGCAGGTGATGCGCATGGTGCGCACCATCCTGGGGCTCGGCGAGGAGCGCATGCGCGACGACGCCGCGGACGCCCTGGCCATCGCCCTCACCGGCTTCTTTCGTGCCGGCTGGGAGGCGAAGGCCCAGTGATCGCCGGACTGCGCGGCGAGGTCGTGCGCAGCGACGAGGACTCGCTGACGCTGGACGTCCACGGCGTGCTCTACCAGGTGCGCTGCACGCCGCAGACGCAGCACCGCCTGCAGGCGCAGGACGGCCAGGTGGAGATCGTGACGCGCATGATCGTGCGCGAGGACGAGGTTTCCCTGTACGGCTTCGCCTCGAGCGAGGAGGAGCGGCTGTTCGGCTGGCTCCTGTCGGTCAGCGGCGTAGGTCCGAAGGTGGCTCTCGCGCTGCTCGGCCGATTTGCGGCACAGGAACTCGCGCTCGCGATCGCGAGCGGCGATACGACCCGGCTGAGTCAGGCCGCGGGCGTCGGCAAGAAACTTGCGGGTCGCATCGCGCTCGAACTGCGTGACCGGCTGCAGCCGCAGGCGGCGGCAGGGCAAGGCGGGCCAGGCGCCCAGGGGGACGAGGCGATGCTGGCGCTTCTCGCGCTCGGACTTCCCGAGCGCACCGCCCAGGCGATGCTCGAGGGCCTGCAGGGAACGGTCGAGGAAAGGGTGCGGCTCGCGCTGCAGAAGATCGGCGGGCGTCAGAGATAAGGGGGGGTGGCAGTGGAGGACCGCATCATCACAGGCCTCAGCCGTGACGACGACGAGGTGCGCGCCGACGTGGGCCTGCGTCCCCAGACCCTCGCCGAGTGCATCGGCCAGGACCGGGTGCGCGAGCAGCTGCGCATCTTCATCGAGGCCGCGCGCGGCCGCGGCGAGAGCCTGGACCACGTGCTGCTCTCGGGGCCGCCGGGACTGGGCAAGACGACCTTGGCCCACGTCATCGCGCGCGAGATGGGGAGCCAGATCAGGGTGACGAGCGGACCGGCCATCGAGCGTCCCGGCGATCTCGCCGCCATCCTGACATCGCTCGACCAGGGGGATGTCCTGTTCATCGACGAGGTGCACCGACTCTCGCGCCAGGTGGAGGAGATCCTCTATCCCGCGATGGAGGACGGCGCGCTCGACATCATCATCGGCAAGGGCCCGGGCGCCAGGAGCCTGCGGATCGACCTGCCCAGCTTCACCCTGATCGGAGCCACGACCCGCAGCGGCCTCGTGTCGACGCCGCTCCGCGACCGGTTCGGGGTGCAGTGCCACCTCGAGTTCTACTCCGTCGACGAGCTCTCGGACGTGGTACGCCGCGCGGGCCGCATCCTCGGCGTGACCGTGGAGCCGGGTGGGGTGCGGGAGATCGCCCTACGGGCTCGCGGTACGCCGCGCATCGCCAACCGGCTGCTGCGTCGGCTCAGAGACTTCGCGCAGGTGCGTGGACAGGGCGTGGTCACGGAACCCGTCGCCAAGGCGGGCATGGACCTCCTTGAGGTGGACGAGCTCGGTCTCGACCGCCTGGACCGTTCGCTCCTGCGCCATCTGGCGGAGAGCTTCAGCGGCGGTCCGGCAGGGCTAGAGACGCTCGCCGCCGCCCTAGGCCAGGAAACCGACACGCTCGAGGACGTCGTCGAGCCCTACCTGATCCAGATCGGGCTTTTGGAGCGCACCCCGCGCGGCCGGCAGTTGACGGCGGCGGGCAGGCGCATGCTCGGGCTCGCTCCCGCGCAGCCAGGGGGGCTCTTCTGACCGTGGCGCAGATCGGCAGGATCCTGATGGCCCTTGGCCTGGTCCTGTTCCTGTTCGGTCTTGTGGTGATGGTGGTGGGCCGCATCGGCCCCCTTGGCCGGATACCAGGCGATTTCTACATCCAGAAGGGCAACTTCGCCCTCTACCTGCCGCTCGGCACCAGCCTGCTCCTGAGCCTTGTCCTGTCGCTGGTCGGTTACCTGCTTTTCAGGCGCTAGGCAGGTCACCCTCCCAATTCGCGGCGGTGCTGCGAAATACTTTGCCGAGGCGAGCGAGGTGTAAGCGTGAGCTTCCTGCCCGGCCCGCGACTGGGTCCCGCCGACGTGCGGAGAGCCCAGGCGGATCCCGCGGAGCGCGAGCGGCTGATCGAACGCTTCACGCCGTTCATCCTCAAGGTGACGACGCGTGCGGTGGGTCACTACGTGCGCATGGGACAGGATGACGAGGTCTCTGTCGCCCTGATCGCCTTCAACGAGGCGATCGACCGGTTCGATCCCGGACGCGGCGGCAATTTCCTTGCGCTGGCCGAGACGGTCATCCGGCGCCGCCTGGTGGACCACTACCGCAGGGAGCGGCAGCGGAGCGAGATCCCGCTCAGCTCCTTCGGCAGCGACGATCCCGATCGCGACGCCCCGTTCCCAGGCGAGAACCAGGCGGCGATCGCGGCGCACGAGGCCGACGCGGCGCGGTCCGAACGGCTCGAGGAGATCGACCGCTACCGCGAGGAGCTGAAGGCGGTGGGCCTCGACTTCCAGCAGCTTCTGCGCCATGCGCCGCGCCATCGCGACGCGCGTGAGGCTGCCGTGTCGGTCGCGAGACTGATCGCCTCGACCCCCGAGTTCGCCGCCTACCTGCGCGATCGCGGGACGTTGCCCCTCGGGCGCCTGGATGAGCGCGTCAGGCTCTCGCGCAAGACGCTCGAGCGACATCGCAAGTACATCGTGGCGGTCGCCCTCGCCCTGATGGGGGAGTATCCATACTTGCAGACCTATCTTCGAAGCGGAGGTGAGGCATGATGCGTGCGCTCGTGCTCGAGCGGCGCGGCCGGCACGCCATCGTGCTGCTGCCTGGCGGCGAGCTGCGCCGCATCCGCGCGCCCCACGCCCTGGCGGGCGACGAGATCCTGCTGCCTGGTCAGCCAGCCCGGGTGCCCATGCGCCGGTTCGCCTACGCGGCGGCCGGCCTCGCAGGCGTGCTGGCCATCCTGCCGGCGGCGCTGCCGCTGGCGCAGGCCAAGGTGGTCGCGTACGCGACGGTGGACATCAATCCGAGCGTGGAGCTCGGCCTCTCTGCCGGCGGCACGGTGCTCACCGCGACGGGTCTCGACAAAGACGGCCATCGGGTCCTCGCGACCGCCCGCGTGCGGGGAGAGGCGCTCTCGGCGGCGGTGGACACTCTGCTGCGCACCGCGAGCGCGCAAGGTTTTATCGCCAAGGGACGACCGGCCGCGGTCATCGTGGCCGGGTACGGCGCGGGTGAGGCGTCGGTCCCCGCGGCTGTGCAGGGCCAGTTGAGGCTGGCACGGAGTTTTGCCGCCACGTACCTGCATCACCACGGCGTCAAGGGCATCGTTTCGGCGATGATCGTGCCGCGGGTGCTGGTGCAGGCAGCGGAGAAGGCGCATGTGTCCGCGGGCGTCTACGCCGTCTGGTCGGCTCTGCACAAGGCGGGCGCTGGCGTCAAGGTGAGCGCGATGCGCGGCGACCATCTGGGCTCCGCGATGGCGAAGATCGCCACGACCAGCTCGGGCAAGGCGGTGCTGCCGGTGCTCACGGGCAACGCGAAGACGACCGGCACGCCGCCGTCGACCGGCGCCCGGCACGGACAGACGAAGGGGAACACCCCGCCGTCGACCGGCCCTCAAGTTGGGCAGACGGGCGGTAACGCCCCTTCGTCCGGAACGACCCCCCCACCGACACCGCCCGTGAGCCCGCCAGCCGGTGGCACAGGGCGGCAGACGCCGGCCACGCCGTCGGTGCAGCTTCAGATCGTCACGCCGGGCGGCACCGTCCAGCTGCAGCTGGGCGGCGACAGCCAGGAAGGGGCGGGCACGACGGCTCCCGGTGACGGGCAGGGGCAGGGCAACGGCCAGGGCGTGGGTCCTGGTCAGGGGAAGGGACATGGCAAGGGCAAGAAGGGCGACGCTGGTCAGGGCGTTCTGCCGGGCGGATCGTCGGTCCAGCCAGGCGGACCCGCGCAGGGTGCGGGCGGCGGCGCCGGCGAGGATCAGGGCAATGGCCTTCCGGGCGGGCAGTCGGACCACGGGAAGGGACACCACGATCACGGCGGGACGGGGGGCTCGAGCGGCTTCTCGAACCTGCAGGGCGTCGGTCAAAACTACTGGCTGGGTGCATGGGGCAAGGGCCGCCATCGCCACGGCGATGCGACCGGCGGGAGCGGCCTCTATCCGCAGGGGAACGGCGACGGAGGTTCTGGTCTGCAGCTCGGCGGCGATTGATCCGACGTAGCAGGTAGGCCCTGCGCGACTGTCGAATGGGCAAGCGTGGCATGCTTGGCCTGAGGAGGCAACGCGTTGACTAGCCTCAATTCCCCTGTCGTGACGATCCTCTGGTTTGTGGTACTGATCGCGATCTTCTGGTTCCTGCTGCTGCGGCCGCAGCGCCAGGAGCAGAAGAAGCGCGACGAGATGATCAAGACCCTGCACCGCGGCGACCGCGTGGTGACGATGGGCGGGATGCACGGCACGATCGTGGACCTGACGGATGACACCGCGCTCGTGCGGATCGCCGACAAGGTCGAGGTGACGATCTCGCGCACCGCCGTCGGCTCGGTGCAGGCCACGCGCGACAAGCAGGTATCGGGCCCCCGGGCCCGCCAGGACAAGGACGCGAAGGATGGCGCGGACGCCGAAGGCGGGAAGACCCGCGTCAACGGCGTCGAGATCGACGACCCGCCGCAGCAGTAGAACTGATCGAAGATTTCTATCTGCTGTTTCGCCCGAGGAGTCAGCACGCTATACTCGGATTGGTGCGCGTGCCCCTCGGGCGATGCCATGTCCCGGTGGGGACGGCCGTCGCCGGTCTGGCAGCCGACCCCTCCGGTACGGTCGAACGGTCCCGCACGGTCGGGCTGGCGCAGGGGCATGGTCCGTGACAAACTGGTAGCAATCCGGTCGGCCGCCGGTCAGGTCGCAGGCGTCGACCGGTGCAGGAAGAGTCTGGCCGGATGACCGCCGCGGGCCGGACGGCCCATGGGCGGCGGGGAGGGCTGCGGCCCCTTCGGCCAGACGGAAGGAGCGTTGTGTTTGGGCGAGGAGAGACGGCAGGATCGTTCCACCTGGCAGCAGGAAACCCTTGACCCCTGGCTCAAACGCGCGCCGCAACGTCAAGAGTCCTTCTCGACCCTGTCCGGCCTGGCGCTGCCCGTGGTCGCGGACGGCGACGACGTCGACGGCGGGAACATTGGATACCCGGGCGCCTATCCGTACACGCGCGGCATCTTTCCCACCATGTATCGCGGGCGCCTTTGGACGATGCGGCAGTACGCCGGCTTCGGCTCCGCGGACGAGACGAACAGGCGCTTCCGCTTCCTGCTCGGCCAGGGACAGACCGGCCTTTCCGTCGCCTTCGACCTGCCGACGCAGATGGGCTACGACTCCGATCACCCCATGGCGCGCGGCGAGGTGGGCAAGGTCGGCGTGGCCATCGACTCGGTCGAGGACATGCAGCGGCTGTTCCAGGACATTCCCCTCGACCAGGTCACCACGTCCATGACGATCAACGCCCCGGCCGCCATCCTGCTGCTCATGTACGAGGCGGTGGGGCGGCAGCAGGGCGTCTCCCCGGACCGTCTGGGCGGAACGATCCAGAACGACGTGCTCAAGGAGTACACCGCGCGCGGCACCTACATCCTGCCGCCCGCCGCGTCGCTCCGCCTCGTGACGGATACCTTCCGCTACTGCCGGGATCGCCTGCCCCGCTTCCACACGATCTCGATCTCCGGCTACCACATCCGCGAGGCAGGTTCCACCGCACCGCAGGAAGTGGCGTTCACGCTTGCGAACGCGCTTGCCTACGTCGAGGCGGCCCAGGCCGCGGGGCTCGAGATCGACAGCTTCGCGCCGCGCCTGTCGTTCTTCTTCAACGCGCAGAGCGACCTCTTCGAGGAGGCGGCGAAGTTCCGCGCCGCGCGGCGCCTCTGGGCGCGCCTGATGGCGGAGCGCGGCGCCAAGGACCCACGCTCGCTGCAGCTGCGCTTCCATGCCCAGACGGCGGGCTCGGCGCTCACGGCGCAGCAGCCGGAGGTGAACCTCGCGAGGGTCACCCTGCAGGCGCTCGCCGCCGTGCTCGGAGGCGCCCAGTCGCTGCACACCAACGCATACGACGAGGCGCTCGCCCTGCCGACGGAGCACTCGGCCCTCCTGGCCCTGAGGAGCCAGCAGGTGATCGCCTACGAGACGGGTGTGGCGGACGTCGTGGACCCCCTGGGCGGCAGCTATCTGGTCGAGCAGCTGACGAACCGCATCGAGGAGGAAGCCCGGGCCCTGATCGACGAGATCCAGGATCTCGGTGGCGCCGTCGCCGCGATCGAGGCGGGGTTTGTGCAGCGCAAGATCCAGGACGCGGCCTACCGCTACCAGCAGGAAGTCGAACAGGGCCGCCGCAAGGTCGTCGGCGTCAACGCGTTCCAGACCCCGGAACAGGAGCGCCCGCCGCTCCTGCGGGTCGACGCCGACGTCGAGGCCCGCCAGCTCGAGCGCCTGGCGGATCTGCGCCGGCGTCGCGATCCGGCGCCAGTGGACGCTG
>JAJZIE010000290.1 GCA_021810725.1 Bacillota bacterium
TCACGACGTACGAGAGGATCGAGGAGGCGCCTCTGCTGGTCGTTAAGCAGGACGGGCGCCGGGAGGGATTCGACCGTCAGAAGATCCTGCACGGCCTGATGACGGCCTGCGAGAAGCGACCGGTGCCGATGGCCAAGCTGATGGCCATCGCGGACGAGGTGGCGCGGGCGGCCCACGACGAGAGCGACGGCGAGGTGCCGAGCCGCTGGATCGGCGAGCAGGTGATGCAGCGCCTCAAGGAAGTCGACGAGGTGGCGTACGTCCGTTTCGCCTCGGTCTATCGGGCGTTTGCCGATGCCGAGCGCTTCCGCGAGGAGGTCGAGCGGCTGACGCGCCGCGAGCCGTGAACGCCGTTCTCTTCGACCTCGACGGCACCCTGACGGACACCCTGCCGCTCGTGATCTCCTCGATCAACGCGGCCCTCGCGCCGGTCTGGGGCGCGTCGCGCACCCCGGCGGAGATCCGTCGCCTGTTCGGCCCCCCGGAAGGACAGCTGATCGCCGATCAGGCCCCGGCCGACCCGAACGCGATCGAGCGATTCTACGCCTATTATCGCCGGCACCACGAGCGGGAGGCGAAGGTCTTCCCGGGCGTGCGACCGATGCTGTCGACGCTTCTGGCACGCGGCTTTCACCTCGGCCTCGTCACCAACAAGGGCCATCGTTCCACCATGATCACGCTCGAGGCGTTCGGCCTGCGCCGGTTCTTTCGCGCCGTGGTGGACGGCGACGAGGTAGCGCCCAAGCCATCGCCTGAAGGCATCCGGCTGGCCCTGGCGCGCCTCGGCGCCAGGAGCGAGGAGGCTGTCTACGTCGGCGACATGCCGAGCGACCTGCGGGCGGCCAAGGCGGCCGGCGTGCCCGGCTGGGCCGCCGCGTGGAGCAGGCCCGCCGACCCCGCGGAGGGTTGGGATTTCATAGCTCTCCATCCGGAGGACCTCTTGCGGCGGCTGGGGCGCGAACCCGCAAAGACCTGACAGCGTTCGTCCGCCTGTCCTATGATGAGCCTGAAGGGGGAACTGCCACCAATGCCGGACCAGGACAAGCTGACCCTTTACAACCTGCATGGCTGCCCGTACTGCGCGATCGTGCGCCTGCGCCTGGGAGAACTCGGTCTCAGCTACACCCTCCGCGAGCAGCCGCGCAGCCGCCCGGAGCGCAAGGAGGTCATCGCCGTGTCGGGCCAGCCGACCGTACCCGTGCTCGTGATCTCGCGCGAAGGGCAGCCCGATGACGTGCTCTCGGACGAGAACGACATCCTGCGCTATCTCGACGAGCGCTACGGCAAGCGCTCCGAGGTGCAGGAGTCGGAGCCCTGGGGCGAGGCGGATGGACGGGCCCTCAGGTCCGCCGTCGAGAATCTCGAGGATCTTGGCGAGCAGATCAGGGAGCTGGCGCAGGGTGCGGCCGCGGCGGGGGATCTCGACCGGGCCAACGTGCTGACGGCGGCCGCGGGGCACGTCGCGCTGGCGCGCGGCTGGGCGGCCAATCAGCTTCAGGATCTTTAGGGCAGCAAAGAACCGAGGGCTCGCCGCGACCGGCGAGCCCTCGGTTTTGCCCGGAGCTTCGTTCCGATCCCCGCTCAGCGAGGGTGCTGGAGCAGGAGATCGCGGATGCGCTGCGAAACCGCAACCGCCTCTTCGTAGGGGCGCTGCCAGATGTTGCGGCCGAAGATCAGTCCGGTGGCCCCGGCGTCGAGCACCTGGCGCGCCTTCTCGACCACCTCGTCGGCGCTGCCCTTCTCGCCGCCGGCGAAAATCACGAGCGTGCGCCCCGCCGAGCGGACGATCTCGCGGAGCATCTCGCCCGTTTCGACCGATGTCATCGCGTTGTAGGGTGCTGGCGCACGCTTGATCTTCTCCTGGTCGAACTTCGGCACGTTGAGCTTGACCACGTCCGCGCCGAGTTCCTGCGCTACGCGGGCCGCGTAGTCCACCGCATAGTACGAGTCCTTGCCGCCGCGCGCCTCGACGGCCGCGCCGCGCGGGTAGGACCAGACGATGATCGGCATGCCGTAGCGTTCGGCGTCCTGGCGCACCTGCGAGAACTGGCGGAAATCCTCGTCCTGGCGGGAACTGCCCACATAGAGCGTATAGCCCACCGCGTCCGCCCCGAGGCGCACCGCGTCCTCCACCGTGGCGTTGAGGGGAGAGATCGGGGCGTCGTCGCTGGGGATCTCGGTCTTGCCGTTCAGCTTGAGGACGAGCGGCACCCGGCCGGCGTAGGACGGCATGAACTTCTCCGCCGTACCGATCTGCATGGCGATGCCCGAGTAGCCGCCCGCGGCGGCGATCTTGAGCTGGAATTCGATGTCGGATGCGGGCGGGTTGGGGAAGAAGTCACGGGGTCCGTGCTCGAGACCCTGGTCGATCGGCAGGAGCAGGAGGGTGCCGTTCGCCGGACCGGAGCCGTAGCACAGGCGCTGCAGCCGTGCCCGCTTGCCGGTGGGAAGGCTGAGGTCCTTGAGGCCGATGGCCAACGTGGATCGCTCCTTCGCTCGTTTCTCCTTTCACTATAGTGGACCGGGCGCGCCTTTCAAAGCGTAGGAGGGGGCGCCTGCCATGCTAGAATCGGTGCAGGCAGGAGGGGGAGCTCACATGCCAAGGTTCAACCGCGAGATCAAGGAACAGCTGAGGCAGACCCTGCCTCTGGCGTTCGCGCGTCCCGAAGACCCGCTGCTCGGCGCCACGATGGTCGGCATCCTCGTGAAGGATGGTCAGGCCAGGGTGGACGACGCGGTCCTGCATGGCCGCAGCGACGTCGAGCGTGGCATCCGCTTCGCGGCCGATGCCGCGTCCCTTGTACCGGACGAGCGGTGGAGCGTCGTGTTCGTCGCCATGAAGAAGGGCCCGGAGGGCCTGAGCTACCACGGCGCCAGCGCCGCGCCGCTCTGGATCGATCGAGGCGCCCGCAGGGGCTACCGAGACATCGCGCGATCGGTGAACTGCATGTCGGACGCGATCGCCGGCCTTGTGGAACTCCGCGAACTCGGGGAAGGCGACCGCCGGGCCGTCGCCGCGGTTCTGCGCGAGCGCGGCCGCGACGTCTGGGAGCACACGCCACCCGCGCGGCGTCGCCTGCTCGGTGAGGATCTCCTGAGAGCAGAATAGCGGCGCCCTGCCCTGGG
>JAJZIE010000291.1 GCA_021810725.1 Bacillota bacterium
CGATGCCAAATCGCCGCCCGAATCCGCCGCCAGGTCGATGATCACGCTGCCCGGGCGCATCGCCGCCACCATCGCGTCGTCGATCAGGCGCGGCGCCGGCGCCCCCGGCACCATGGCCGTCGTGATCACGATGTCCGCCGCCGCCACGGGCCCGGCCAGCGCGGCGCGCTCGCGCGCCACCTCGTCGTCGGCGGCGGCGCGCGCGTACCCGCCCGTGCCCTCGGCGACGACCTCGGGCGGCGCGACGAAGGAGGCGCCCAGGCTCTCGACCTGCTCGCGCGACGCGGGACGCACGTCGAAGGCCTGGACGACGGCTCCGAGGCGCTTCGCGGTCGCGATGGCCTGCAGGCCCGCGACGCCGGCGCCCAGGATCAGCACCTTGGCCGGCGCGATCGTTCCGGCCGCGGTCATCAGCATCGGGAAGAAGCGCTCCACGAGGAGGTTCGCGGAGAGCACCGCGCGGTAGCCGGAGACCGTGCTCATGGACGAGAGGACGTCCATGCTCTGCGCGCGCGTGATGCGCGGCATCAGGTCCAGGCTGAAGGATGTCACCTTGGCGTCGGCCAACTGCTGGCCGACCTCGGGCTGGCTCAAGGGGCCGAGGGTTCCGACGAGGACACTGTCCGGCTTCAGAAGCGGGAGTTCCGATGCCTCGGGAGCGCGCACCTTAAGAATGATGTCGGCCTGCTTGTAGGCAGTCTGGCCATCGGGCAGGATCTCGGCGCCTGCGGCGCTGTACAGCGCGTCAGGCAATTGGGCCGCAAGGCCCGCATTCGTCTCGACCCCGACCTTGTGACCCTTCTTCACCAATTGCGCGACCATGTCGGGCGTGAGTGCAACACGCCGCTCGCCGGGTCGAATTTCCCGGGGTACACTCAAGTACACCGCGCCACCACCTCTCCAAGTACCTTAGGAACTCGCGCTGCGCCGCAGGCAGGGTCCAAGGGCCCCAAGGAGCCTGCCCAGATGGCCCAGCACGTGACAGCGATCGGCCATGCATTAGTGGCGACCCGAACGCTCCTTTGGGGAGGTCATTGCGCCTTGTATCCATTGCAACAGATTTCTCGGAGATTGGCGAGCGCCGAGGCCGCCCTGGAAGTGCGCTCAGGGATGCTCATAGGGCTTGGCAGCGGCCGGGCGGTGGCGGCCGTGATCCAGGCGCTCGGCAGGCGTATGGCGGCCGAGGGATTGGTCCTTTCGGCGGTCTGCGCCTCGCGGGCGGCGACCCGCCAGGCGCTGGCCGTGGGCATCGAGGTACTTCCCGGCGACGACGTTCCGGAACTTGACCTCGGATTCGACGGGGCGGACCTTTTCACCGAGGACCTCCAGCTGATCAAGGGCGGCGGCGGCGCCTTGGTGCGCGAGCGCCTGGTGGCGCGTGGCTGCCGCCGCTGGGTCATCGTGGCCGAGGACGAGAAGGCGAGGACCGATCTGCGGGGAACACCCCTCCCTGTCGCGCTGGTCGCGTTCGGTCACGAGGCGACCGCCAGGCGGATCGGGGAACTCGGCGTGCGCGCGACGGCCCGCAGGACGCCGCGAGGACGACTGCGCCGCAGCGACGACGGCTTCGCGCTGTACGACTGTCTCGACGAGACCGCAAGACCCGTGGCAACGCTCGCCGCGTCCATCGCCGCATTGCCTGGCGTGATCGACACGGGCTATTTCACCGGCGTGGCCGATGCCGCGTACATCGGCTCGCGCCAAGGCGTGCGCCGCATCTCCGCATGCCGCGCGAGGCACGACAAGCAGCCGCCGCAATTGCAGCCGCCGCAATAAGGAAGGAGCCGCCCGCATTCGGACGGCTCCCGCAAAACTGGTCGGACTGGCGGGACTCGAACCCGCGACCTCTACCACCCCAAGGTAGCGCGCTACCAAACTGCGCCACAGCCCGGTCACCACTCCATGTTAGTGTGCGGCGGCCAAAGGCGCAAGTGCGCCTCGGACGCATCGCGTGCGTCGGCCGTGGGCGGACCAGGGCGCGGGCCCCGGCAAGCGGTCTTGCGGGGGCCCGCGCCGCGGGTTCGGGTTCAGACGATGATGCAGATCAGCCCGCCGCTGCCTTCGTTGACGATGCGTTCGAGCGTCTCGCGCAGTTTCTGCTGCGCCTGCTCGGGCATGCGCACGAGCTTGTTCTGGATGCCCTCGCGCACCAGTTCGTTGAGCGACTTGCCGAAGATGTCGGACTCCCAGATCTTCTTCGGGTCGTCCTCGAACTTCGTCAGGAGGTACTGGACCAGTTCCTCGCTCTGGCGCTCGGTGCCGATGATCGGCGTGACCTCGGTCTCGACGTCCGCGCGGATCATGTGGATGGACGGCGCCATGGCGCGCAGCCGCACGCCGAAGCGGCTGCCCATCTTGATCAGTTCGGGCTCCTCGAACGCCATCTCTTCGAGGCGCGGCGCGACGAGGCCGTAGCCGGTTTCGTGCACCTGATCCAGTGCGTCCGCGACCTGGTCGTAGGAGCGCTTGGCGACCACCATGCCCTGCCAGGCCCGCATCAGGTCCGGTTCACCGGCGATGGGCTCGCCGTAGAGGTCCGTGAGCGTCTGGAAGAAGAGACCGGGCCGGGCGGAGAGCGCGATGTGCGCGACGCCCTCGCCAAGGTCGAGTTCTGTGAGCTGAACGCGGTCCGCGAGCTCGAAACCGGCCAGCTGGTCGACGGCGGCGTCGACGTCGCGAACCCGGCGGATCCCCGCCTGGGCCTCGCGCACGGCGCTCTCGAAGCGGTCGCGCAGCGGATAGCCGCTCTCGAGTTCCTGCACCCAGTCCGGGAGGGCGATCACGACTTCGCGAACCGGGAACTCGTAGAGCATCTGCTCGAGCAGCACCTGGAGGTCCTCGCCCGTCAGGTCCTGCGCCGAAAGCGGCAGGACGGGCACGGCGTACCGCTCTTCGAGGTCATGGGCCAGCTCGAGCGTTTCCTGCGCGTAGGGGTGCGCCGAGTTGAGCACCACGATGAACGGCTTGCCGAGCTCCGTCAGCTCGGCGACCACCTGGGCTTCGGCGGGCTCGTAGGCGGCGCGCGGCAGTCCCGTGACCGAGCCGTCCGTGCCGACCACGATGCCGATCGTCGAGTGTTCGGCGATCACCTTGCGCGTGCCGGTCTGCGCCGCCTCGGCGAACGG
>JAJZIE010000292.1 GCA_021810725.1 Bacillota bacterium
TCCGATCTAGGCCCTGCGCATCGCGGTCAACGACGAACTGGGGGCCCTGGCCGACCTGCTCGACGTCGTGCCATCGGTGGTCCGGCCGGGCGGCAGGGTGGCGGTGATCAGCTTCCACTCGCTCGAGGATCGCATCGTCAAGCGGCGGTTCCACGCGCCGCCCTACCGCCAGACGACCAAGAAGCCTCTGCAGGCCAGCGCCGCAGAGCAGGAACGCAACCCCCGCGCACGCAGCGCGAAGCTGCGTGTCGCGATCGTTCTCCCGCAGACGGAGGAGGCATAGCGATGGTCCCGGAGAGACGCCTGATCGAGACGACCGTCGACGAGCGTAAGTTCCGCCCGAAGGTTCGTCCGAAGCTCCAGATGCGGACCTTCTACGTGCGTTGGGGCGTGACCGTGGTGGTCGCGATCCTGGCGGTCTCGCGTTTCGCCGCCGCCGCCCAGGTCGGCTACGCCATCGACCGCACGCAGGCCCAGCTCCAGGTGGCACAGGCGCAGGAACTGGCCTTGCAGGGGCGGGTGGCCGCCCTGACGTCGGCGGGTCGTCTCGCCTCCATCGCGCCGAAGCTCGACTTGGTGCCGGCGCCGCCGGTTCTGGCGGTCACGGTGCCGACGGGAGGCAGCGCGTCGGTGCAGCAGGGTGTCCGCAGTTCGCACAAGTCCGGCGTCGTCGCCGCCGTCGGCGCACTGATCCAGTCGATCACCAAGGCGGTGACCGGCATGTAACGGAGCGGAGGGATGCGTAGTGCCACCCACCGGTACCCAGCGGCGCCGCATGCTCGCGGCGCTCTATTTGGTCCTGGCGATCGTGGTGGCGCTGATCGTGCGCACCTCCTTCGTCATGCTGGTGCGCGGGCCGGACCTTGCCGACACGGGCAAGCAGGTGCGCCTGCGCAAAATCCCGGTGGGCGCGCCGCGCGGCGAGATCGTCACGGCGGATGGGGTGGTGCTGGCGGGGTCGCGCACGACCTACCAGCTCTATGCCGTGCCGCGCCAGGTCGAGGATCGGCAGAAGGTGGCGGCGGAACTCGCGCCGATCGTGCAGAGATCCCCGGAGAAGCTGCTGAAGCTCCTGCAGCAGCGCGTCACGCTCGTCTGGCTGGCACGCTCGCTGAGCGACCAGCAGCTGGCGGCGATCCGGGCTCTCCATGTCGCGGGGCTCGGTCTCGCGCCGAAGGCGACGCGCGTCTATCCGAACGGCAAGCTCGCCGGAGCGGTGCTGGGCTTCTCCGGCATCGACAACCAGGGTCTCGAGGGCATCGAGCGGTCGTACGACAAGGTGCTGCGCGGCAAGAACGGCGCGATCGGGATTGAGATGGACGCCTACAATCGCCTTCTCCACCAGCCACGCGTCACCTACACGCCGCCGAAGCCTGGCGACAAGGTCGTGCTGACGCTGCGCTCCGACGTCCAGCAAATCGCCACCGAGGCCGCGGAGACGGCCAGGGCCGACACGGGCGCCAAGCTCGTCAGCGTCCTGGTCCTTGACGTGCGCACCGGCGGCGTCCTCGGCATGGCGCTCGACCCATCCTACGACCCGAGCGACTTTGCCGCCTACCCGGCCGAGCAGCGGCGCAACGCGGCCGTGAGCGACATCCTGCCGCCCGGCTCGACCTTCAAGGCCATCACCGCCGCAGCCGCCCTGGCGCAAGGTGTCGTGACGCCGGACTCGGGTTTCTACGACCCGGGCTTCGTGCGCGTGGACGGCGTGCCGCTGCGCTGCTGGAAGCGCTCGGGGCACGGATCGATCAACTTCGCGGACGTCGTGGCGCACTCGTGCAACGTCGGCTTTGTGGAGGTCGGCCTGCGCCTCGGGACCGCCAAGTTCTACGACTACCTGAACAAGTTCCGGGTGATCGGCACGACAGGCATCGACCTCCCGGGCGAGGCGCGTTCGATCGTTCCGCCGCAGGCGCGCGTCAAGCCGATCGACCTGGCGACGATGGCCTTCGGGCAGACGCTCGCACTGTCGCCGATCAGCCTCATCTCGGCGATCGGCGCGATCGCGGATGGAGGGACTTGGAACCAGCCGCATCTGATGAAGGAGATCGAGGCGCCGGACGGGAAAGTACTCAGCCGCTGGCAGGGAGTATCGGAGCAGATCGTGCCGCAGTCCGCCGCGAAGACCGCGGTTCGCCTGCTGGAAGGCGTTGTCCGCAAGGGCAGCGGCCGCCCGGCGCAGGTGCCCGGCTATGACCTCGCGGGCAAGACGGGCACGGCCCAGGCGGTGATCAACGGCCGTTACGTCGAGGGCAAGTACATCTCGTCCTTTGTGGGCTTTGGACCGGCCCAGAACCCCCAGGTGGCGATGCTGGTCCAGATCTTCGAGCCCGTCGGTCCCTATTACGGCGGCCAGATCGCCGCGCCTGTCGTGGGTCGGGCCATGGGGAGGGTGCTCGCAGCTCTCAAGATTCCGCCGCAGGCCTCCCCGCCGCAGCCGCTCCCCGATCTGCTCGGTCTGAGCGGCCAGAAGGCGGCCGCATCGCTCAAAGCGCTTGGCCTCAACGCGAACCTGATCGGCCCGGGCGAGCGTGTCACGAGCCAGTTTCCGCCGGCAGGGGCTGCGATCCAGCCGGGATCGCGGGTGCTCGTGTACCTCGGCGCAGGTGGCGAGGTGACGGTGCCGGACCTGCGTTCCATGACGGTGGACGCCGCCGCTCTGGCCCTGGATCGCCTCGGACTGCGCCTGCGCGTGGACGGCGAGGGCAAGGTGGTCGAGCAGGAGCCGGCGCCAGGCGCCAAGCTGCCCTTGGGTGGCACCGTGTGGATTCACGCCACGTCGCCGCCCGCTCCGCATAACACGTAGACAATCCCTTCATACTGGATGTGCAGCCCAAGGCTGTCGGAGGTTATGCGCACATGCTGCTTTCGGAGTTGGCCAAGGGAATCGGTCAGGTCGTCGGTGTCGACGTGGAGGTCCGGGACGTCCAGCACGACTCGCGCGAAGTCGGGCCCGGAGACCTTTACTGCGCCATTGTCGGTCGGATTCACGACGGTCACGTCTTCATCCGCGAGGCCCTCGCCGCGGGCGCCTCCGCGATCTGCGTCAGCAGGTCCACGGAGGTGCCGCAAGGCGTGTCGGCGGTGCTGGTGGACGACACCCGCGCCGCCGCGGGTC